>JBDSPM010000320.1:0-3146 GCA_039930325.1 Saprospiraceae bacterium | reverse complement strand
GGATTGGTTATGAAAATGGAATAGTCCAGCTTCTAATATTTAGCGTCTAGCTTCTGGTTCCTGACATCGCACGACTCACTCCATCTTGTAAGCTCTCAAAGGCCCGTTATTATTACTCAACAGATATACCTCCTGACCTGTGGCCAACTTGATCTTTTGAATATCACGGCTATCTTCGATCATTAATTGATTTTCAATGAATATAGATTTACAGATAAAATTTCCTTTTCCATCACCATAGCAAATACCTTGATAAAGGCCATCATATCTTGCGGTTTCCACCTCCGTGGGAAGGTGATTTCCTGCATACATAAAATCAATGTTCCCGTCTTTATTGATATCGTCTACACAAAATGCTTTTATGGGTCCGTTTTGACAAAGGGCAGGAAGTTCCTTTACGGTAAATATTCCCTTTCCTTCATTGCCAAGGTAAATACTGGTCATCGTGGAAAGCTTGTCGTGGGTACTATTCTGCAACATGTCTGAAGAAAATATATCATTGAAGGTTGCATTTGCATAGCTTTCATACGTCGGATATTTATCCAGGATAAAAGGCAGCTCCTGGGAAGTACATTCCCTTCCGCGCACCGGCAAAACTTTTTCCTGTTTGGTAGTTGCGAGCACAACATCATATTTTCCATTGTGATCAAAATCATTTCCATACACTTCAAGCTTGGTTCCTTTGGCACCACCAAATTTATTATTCCATCCAAGATTGCCTAACAAAAAGTCGGTGTCACCGTCCTGATCAAAATCTCCTTTTTCAATCGTCCACCATAAACCTGTTCCTGCTGCCTCAATAGGTTGAGCAGTAAAACCTGAAGTTCCGCCATTGATTAGCCAGGTGGGCTTCATCCATTCTCCAACGATAAGGAGATCTATATCACCATCTTTATCAATATCATCCTGTACTACGTCCGTCACCATTCCAAATTTGTTGAGGAAGGGTGCGAGGGTATTGGTCTTATCTATAAAATGCCCGGACTGATTGATGAGAATTTTTGAAGAAGCCGGTGCGGGATATTGACCGCCAGTCAGCCGGCCCCCGATAAATAAATCATTGTCATTGTCGCCATCTGCATCAAATACTTCAACACATTGCCCATTGATCAAAAAATTTGGAAGTAATTCTTTAGAAGGTTTACTAAAATGTCCCATTCCATCATTGAGGTATAAACGGTCACGAAGCAAAGGATTGCCCTCTTCAAATTCATAGCTCCCGCTGATGACGATGAGGTCAAGATCGCTATCCCCATCAGAATCAAATAAAGCAGATTCCTGGTCTTCGTATTTTGCATCAGCATCCAGTGCAGGTTGTTTTGTCATTTCAAATGTGCCATCTGTTTTGGCCAGGTAAATATTTCCTGAATGACCGGCTGCACCTCCAATGAAAAAATCTGCATTTCCATCCCCATTAATATCTCCTGTAGAAATATGAGGCCCATTTTGTGAAAGTTTATAGGGCAGTAATACTTCTTTTTCATAATCATTGAATGGATCGTCAACATCTTCATGCTGCACCACATGTGCATCCTTCATCATACTTCCATTTAAGGGATCGGACTTAAAATCAACTTTTTTCTCTTTATCATAATTTACTTTCAATTCACGGTCAGCCGGCACATTCCTGATGACACTCATCGATTTATGATCCCAATACACTTTGACAGAATCCACATTTGCAAATTGCCCGAGCCCAAAATGAAGTATAGGTTCCATGGAAGAAAAATAGCCTCTTGTCGTCTGCATCGTGCCGATCTGTTTCTTGTCACCGGTATACACCGTCACTGAACATCCCAACCCATCCAGGTTGGAACCAGGACCTTTTAGTTTTACGGTGAGATAGTGGCCGTTGGTCTGACTTACATTTTTATAAATGGATGCCGGCGCATTGACATGATTGATGATGACATCCAGCTTTCCGTTTTTATCCAGGTCTGCATAGGCCATGCCATTTGAAAAATCACCATTGCTAAAGCCTGCCTCAGGAGGAAGTTTTGTAAAATGCATGTTGCCATCATTACTAAAGATGATATTTTTTATGGGTGTCGATGGAAGCTTGTCCAAAAGCTCAAGGTAATTTTGTGGGCCTACGCGATTCTGATATTTATTTTTTACAAATTCATTAAAATCATTATTTCGCACATCCCGGAATACACCATTCGTGACAAGGATATCCTGATCGCCATCCAAATCAAGATCCGCAAATAGTGTGGCAAAGCTCCAGTCCGATTTTGAGATGCCGGCTACCTGTGCCATTTCTGAAAAATACCCACGTCCCATATTTACCTGCAGTCCATTCTGCATGTATTGATAATGCTGATGATCAGCTACCAGCTCCCAGAATCGCTCAGGTGCCATCGTGCCCATGTTCGTTTTAGATCTGTAATGATCTTCAAAAGCCATATCTAATGTTATTAGATCAGGCAAACCATCCATGTTGACATCTCCGACATCAGACCCCATAGAATAAAATGAAATGTGTCCTGTGCGGGAATGAAGCTCATCGGCAAACTGACCATTGGTATTCATGTAGAGATAATCGGCATGATGATAGTCATTGCAGATGTAAATATCGGTCCATCCATTCTGATCAAAATCACCCAAGGAAACATTCAATCCGTATCGGGCGCTTACCATGCCGAGGGTAGCTGTTTTGTCCACAAATTTTCCATTTTCATAATAGAAGATTCGATCGGTTTGGGGATAGCCTGCAACAACCTCAGGTTTATTGACAAGTTTTGAAAATTCATCAAAGGGCTGATTGACAAGGAACATATCGAGATCGCCATCCTGGTCCGCATCAAAAAAAGTGGCTTGCGTGCTGAAACCGATATCATCAATTCCATATTTTGCAGCCTGTTCACTAAAGGTGTTGCGACCAAGGTTGATGTAAAGTTTATTTCGGTTGTTATCAGGTACACCCGTTGGTGAATTTTTGCAAACGTAGATATCGATTAGCCCATCGGCATTGACATCAGCGAGCGTCACACCGCTTGACCAGATTTGTTTACCTATGCCTGCTTTCGCAGTGATGTCTTCGAATTTGAAATTACCTTTATTGAGATACAATCTGTCAGGCGTCATGTTTCCTGAAAAATATAAATCAGGTAACCCATCGTTGTTGATATCACCTGCTGCGACAC
>JBDSPM010000319.1:0-5834 GCA_039930325.1 Saprospiraceae bacterium | reverse complement strand
CTCTTTTAAAGAAACTCTGGCCTATGGAGTTTTCCGCTTCCCATGCCGCTGAACGCGCTGCAATTCTTTCCCGGCTACCTTCAGACCAGGAAAAGGCCAAACACATCATACAACATTTATAACCGCTATGCCGGAAGTAAGTAAAATCGAAAATAATCTTATCGCATTGATACAGGATGATTCTCTATCACCTGACCTGATCACCATCCGTGATAAAGTCATGAACGGGATCCGAATCACCGATGACGATACGCTGAAACTTTTTGAGGATGCCCCATTGTCATTTCTCAGTATCCTCGCTGATACGGTGCGAACAAGAATGAATGGAAATAAGACCTTCTTCAACCGGAATTTTCATATCGAACCAACGAATGTTTGTATTTACGACTGCAAATTCTGCTCCTATTCAAGACTCATAAAAAACAGGGGAGAAGGATGGGAATATTCGATGGATGATATGATGAATATCGTCAAATCCTATGATGGAAAGCCTGTCACTGAAGTTCATATAGTAGGTGGTGTGATGCCACAATATGATCTTGATTTTTATTGCGAATTTTTCAGGAAAATCAAAGTGCATCGCCCTAATCTTCATATCAAAGCTTTGACGCCTGTTGAATATCATTACATTTTCAAAAAAGCGAAAGTGTCATACGAGGAAGGAATGCAACGCATACTTGAATCAGGTGTAGATAGTATTCCGGGTGGTGGTGCAGAAATATTTCACCCTGAGGTCAGAGAGCAGATTGCTGCGGATAAATGCAATGCTGATCAATGGCTCCAGATACATGAAATATGGCATGGCCTTGGCAAAAAATCAAATGCCACTATGCTCTATGGGCATATTGAAAAATACTGGCATCGTGTAGATCACATGCGGCGTCTTCGGGAATTGCAGGATCGCACCGGGGGATTTCAAACTTTTATTCCTTTGAAATTCAGAAATAAGGATAACCAGATGTCTCATCTTGATGAATCGACTGTAGTGGAGGATCTGAAGAATTATGCGGTGAGCAGAATTTATCTTGACAACTTCCCACATGTCAAAGCCTATTGGCCCATGCTCGGAAGGTCGATGGCGCAGGTGGCTATGAACTTTGGTGTAGATGACCTGGATGGTACGATTGATGACACTACGAAAATATATAGCATGGCGGGTTCGGAAGAGCAAAAGCCTTCGATGAGTACATATGATTTAGTTACGCTGATCAAAAGTGCAGGACGTACTCCCATCGAGAGGGACACACTTTACCACGAATTAAAAGACTGGAGTGATCACTCGTTTGAGGAAGACACTGCTTATCGCGGCTACGTGGAGCTGCCTATCTTAAATTGAAATAAATAGTATGAAATATCGTATTGCCCTGGTCGAGTATCTGAATACTTTGCCATTTTCTGAAGGATTGAGAAGGAGCGGGCTTGAAGAAAAGATGGAAGTGCATCGCGTCACTCCGTCTGAATGTGCCAGATTGTTCCGGGAGGGAGACGTGGATATCAGCCTGTGTCCTATCGGGGCGCTCGATGATATGCCTGCGCATGAAGTCGTCAGTGATTTTTGCTTAGGCGCAGATGGCGATGTCGAATCTGTGGCATTATTAAGCCATGTTCCGATTCATAAGATTGAGAAAGTGAGACTTGATGGTGATTCAAAAACGTCCAACAAGCTTGTGCAGATACTTGCCGACAGGTACTGGCAGACCAATTGGAAATATTATTTTGATGAAAATGAAAAGCAGCCCTTATCCTGTGTGATGATAGGAGATAAAGTCTTTGAGCAAAAGAAAAACTACCCTTACCGTAATGATTTAGCAGGAGAGTGGAAGGCGATGACGGGACTTTCTATGGTCTTCGCAGTATGGATCGCCAGACCGGGTGCTTCGGATGAAATCATCAGAGAACTGAACAGTGCTTTTCAGGAAGGCATGAATTTTATCGCCTCTCCTGAAGCTGATCTGCAAGATTGGCAGAGAAAATATTTACTAAAAAATATGTCCTATTCTTTTGATCGCCGAAAAAAAGAAGCCATGCAGTTGTTTTTACAATATGCGGAGAATCTGGCGATGATTCCAAGCAGGTGAAACAATAGTGGTGGCACGAGTACTCGTGCCACGAGGTCTTAACGAATTGATTACCAATAGCTCCGGGTATTATTTAACATACTGTTTTTTGCATAAAACTGAACTCTTTTTATATGCTGAAAATTGAGAAACTTGAAGCATTAAAAATTTGAAATAAACCTATAAGCCCATAAGCTTATAAACTTACAAGCCCCTTCATGATCATTGAGACTCAACCCTACGGCCTACATCCAAATGATATTGACTATGTTATAGAGGAATTGCAAAGGGGAAAAGTGGCTATTGTTCCCACAGATTCGGTATATGCGTTTTGTTGCCTTTCAACTCACAAAGCAGGATTCGAATCGATTTGTGCATTGAAGCACATGGATGCAAAAGATGCGATGATGAGCATCGTATGTAAAGATCTAAGCCAGGCATCGGATTATTTCACACAATGGCCAACTCCCATATTCAGATTAATCAACAAGAATCTTCCGGGCCCTTTCACATTCATACTTCATTCAGGACATCGTGCCCCATCTTTTCTCAGAAATAAAAGAAAAACGCTGGGCCTCAGAATACCACAGCACCAGGTCATCAGGTCGATTATGAATCAACTCGATCTTCCACTGATCGTAAGTTCAGTCCACACAGAAGATGAGATCGGAGACTATTTTACGGACTCAACTCAATTGATGCGGCAATTTGAAAAACAAGTCGGCTTTATCATTATCGATGAAACTGGTGTCCAGGAAGCATCCACGATCGTCGATCTGACTGGTGATGAACCGGTGATTATACGGCAGAGCAGATTTGAATTGAAGGAATAGTGCAATAGACAATTAGCAAAAAAGTGAAAAGTGAAAAGTGAAAAGTCGAGTGCAGCGATATCCCGCGCTTTACGAAACAATGTCGCGGGATGAAGAGTGAAAAAAAGAAACTTAAGGCACGAAAATATGAAGTACGAAATACGAAGTTTGTTAAAAATTAATTGATGCTAGTTAGTAAAATTAGTGGCCTGAAGAAGGGAGATTCATTTTTCTTGCGCTCTTGCGCTCTTGCGCTCTTACGCTCTTACGCTCTTACGCTCTTACACTCTTACGCTCTTGCGCTCTCACACAAAACTGCTGACCAGGAAAAAAATCATCAGGTAGATCCACATCACATCAATGAAATGCCAGTACCAGGACGTATGCTTAAGCTTTATTTTCTGATCGCCATTCAGAAAATACAAAACAGAATTGCCTTCTTTTCCTGAAATATATAAAGGCAATAATATCCTCAACAAAAAAGGAATGCCTGCAACAACATGAATAAAATGAAGGATGGAAATGGCAAACAGGTATCCGTGTCCCCCTGATGTGCCGGGCAATATTTGTTGTGACAATAAATGATTCCAGGCGATGATCTGCATGACCAGGAATAGCAAAGTCGCAGCAATCGTCAGAAATCCCCATTTCAGAACGCGCTTTTCATCCTGCAGGCTGAAATATTTGCGGCATTGCTGGATGCAATAGCTGCTTGAAACCAGGATAAAGGTATTAAAGATAAAAAGTGGCGGGATTGATATGCTTTCCATTCCCTGATCAACACGTGAATATATGTACGCAATGCTCAAAGCGCTAAAAAGTGCCGTGATGCCGATCAGTATCAGCACCATGATGATGGAGGAAGGCGGAACGGAAAAGTTTCTTTGGTTATAAGGTTGGGTCATAACTATTAACTGAACATCCTGTTATTAATTCGGTCATTTGTAGTAAGGCGACAATATCTTTAGCAAAGGAATCCTATTTTTGAAGGCACAAATATGAATATAAACCAAATAAAAATTCTTATTGGCTTTTTCCTGCTGTTTGGGGCATCCGCGTACAGCCAGGAAAGGTTTGATATTGGAATAAAAAAGGATAGTGTTGAATACACTTTACCATGGGCAGGTGGATTTAATGCCCCTCAATTTTCAAACATAGATCTAAACAGGGACGGCATCCCTGATTTGATCAGCTTTGACCGCCAGGGAGATATTCTCATCCCCTATATTCATTTGCCAAACTCAGGAAGATGGATTATTGATTGGTCGTATCAGCCTATTTTTCCAAAAATAGTCGATTGGATATTAGTGATTGATTATGATGATGATGGCATCGAGGACTTGTTTACCAGCTCTTCAGAAACGGGTATTGCCGGAATTTCGGTGTATAAAGGTTCGTATGAAAATGAACAGTGGTCTTTTAATATTCAACATGACAGGGATCAATTGTATCTGCAAATTCCAGTACAAACTCTGCTAACTAATCTTTACGCCTCGTGGGATGATATTCCTGCCGTCACAGACATTGACGGTGATGGTGATATTGATATCCTTGCATTTGAGCCCGGCGGAAGATTTATTAATTACTATATCAACACTTCGGTTGAAAATGGTTGGGGCGCTGATTCACTCAGGTATGTCCTGGATGATCTGTGCTGGGGCAAGATTCTTGAAAATGAACTCAACCAGGAAGTTTACCTGAGTAATGATCCTGACAAATGTTCTGACGGACATTTTACAGGTGAAGTGCCGGTAGTGCCAAGACATTCAGGCAGCACGACTATGGCGCTGGATACAGACTTCGATGGTGACAAGGATATTTTTATCGGCGATATTGCTTCAAGTCATATTGTTTTTGGATTGAATGGATTGAATGCACAGGAATCATGGATTGTAGATCAGGATGCTACGTTTCCATCGATGGATACCGTAATTAATTTGCCGTACTTCCTGAGTACATTTAGTGTTCAGATAGATGATGATCCGGAACCTGAATTTCTTGTTGCGGTCAATAGTCGTTCGCTCACGGAAGATCGCCGTAGCGTTTGGCGCTATGATGATGATCCTGCTCCTGGCCCACTTAATTATAAGCTGACCGAGAAAGGTTTTTTTCAAAACAATATGATCGATTTAGGATCGAACAGTCGTCCTGCATTTGCTGATATCAATGGAGATGGATTGCAGGATCTCCTGATAGGAGGGTATCATTATACAGAGGGACCTGCTACCAGAATTCCCTCCATTTGGCTTTTTTTCAATACAGGTACACTTCAGTTACCTTATTTCGAATATCAGACAGATGATTACCTGAACATGAGCCAGTTTGGAAGCGTTCCCACTTTTGATTTTGCACCGGCCTTTGGCGATATTGATGGTAATGGCACAATCGATTTGTTGGTAGGCGAACAGAATGGCAAATTATTTTTTTATAAAAACAAAGCTCCAAAAGGTCAGCCAGTGAACTATGATCTTCCTGTATTTCCTTATATGCACATTAGTGTGGGGGTGTCTTCTGCCCCTCAGATAGTGGATATCAACAGAGATGGTCTTAATGATTTAATCGTTGGGGAACGAACCGGCAATTCAGATATTAATGGTCGGTGCAGCAATCTTAATTATTTTCAAAACGTAGGTTCTCCTGGAAATGCCATCTTCAATCCCGATATCAATACCCCCCCGAATACAGGTTGCTATGGAAGGGTGTTATTTGATATTCAGTCCGGATTGCCACAGTATAGCGCGCCTTATGTTTTTGTATCCGATGATGGCCCGCAATTGATGATCGGTAGTGATCCGGGTAAGCTTAATTTATATGGAGATTTGGAGGCAGGGAAGGATGGTTCGCTTTCCCTGATCGCAAAAAATTTTGGGCAGCTTGATTTTGGCAACAGGAGCACGCCTGCATTAGCCGATCTGGATAATGATGGAAAATACGAGTTGCTGGCAGGAAATCAGCGAGGTGGACT
>JBDSPM010000318.1:0-5695 GCA_039930325.1 Saprospiraceae bacterium | reverse complement strand
TGGACCGTTGGGGAAAAATAAAAATTAAAAATGGGCTTCAACAAAAAAATATTGACCCGGCGACTTTACAAAAAGCATTGGCTGATATTAATCAGGATGAATATTTGCAGGCATTAAATGAATTGCTTGAGAGAAAATATAAAGAAGTTAAATCAGCAAATGGCATGGAGGATGCACGCCGGATTTTGATGTTTGCCTTGAGCAGGGGATATGAAGAGGAGTTGATACAGGAATGGATTGAAAAACAAGATTTCGAAGGGTGATGTAAAAATTTGATGCCGGATAAAGGGATACCGGACGGTTACTGAGCTGTAGCACAAGGGAGAAGTTTGGAAAGTCGAAGTATGCCGGACTCATAACATGGACAACTCAAACTCACAATTCACTATTCGCTTTCTGGTCGCAAATTTACGCATAGTGAGATTCTTCCTTTCTTCTATGCCTCACAAACAGAAACTGTTTCTATTTTGAAATTAAACCATAAAATTATCGGCTCCGGCGCTCCCTTGATTATCCTGCATGGATTATTTGGGATGCTTGATAATTGGCGAACGATAGCACGAATGCTTGAAGACAAATTCCAATGTATCCTGGTGGATCTTAGAAATCATGGACGATCGCCACATGATGACGAAATGAATTACCTGGTAATGGCGGATGATATAGGTGAACTCATGAATGAGCTTCATATTGATCATGCCTTCCTGATGGGTCATTCCATGGGTGGGAAAGTGGCGATGCTATTTGCATTGGTTCATCCCGATAAAGTTGAAAAACTCATTGTAGTCGATATCGCCCCAAAAAAATATCCATCACATCACAATGCAGAAATTGAAGCCATTGAATCTGTAAAGCCTTCGACTTTAAAGCATCGATCTGAAGCTGAAGAATTACTCACCCTAAAGCTCGGAAATGACCAAGCCACGATCCAATTTCTGTTAAAAAACCTTTCCAGGATTCCGGAAGGTGGATTTGAATGGAAAGCGAATATGCCCGTTCTGATCGCTCACTATGATGACCTGATGGAAAACATCACCTCTCCCACAACCTTTAAGAAGCCCGTTTTATTTATCCGTGGGGAGCAGTCTGACTCTGTGCCAGATGCGGATTTAACGTTGATCTTATCCCTTTTTCCGAAAGCTCAACTTGTAACTATTGCCAAGGCGGGGCATTGGGTGCATACGGACAAGCCGGAGGCTCTGAAAGAGCATCTTATACGATTTTTAACAGCTTAACGTCAGCTGGTTGTCTATTCAAATTTGTGGCTCATTTATTAGCCCTGAAAGACGTAACTTTGGATGCTCCCCCAATCGCTAAACCCTAAGATTATGATGGAACACAGGGCTTTTCTTCCACTTTTACTGATCCTTTTTTCTATACAGGTTTCTTTTGGACAGATGGTTCAGGGACAAGACACCCTTGTGGGTAATGAATGGATCAGCTACGGCCAGAAGTACTACAAATTTTCTTTAGATCAGGATGGGGTATACAGGATTTCCCTGGCAACCCTGCAGGCCGCCGGGATTTCAGATGCTGTGGCTATCGGAGGGGATTTCAGAATTTTCAATAAAGGCAAAGAGATTCCGCTTTTTGTGAGCTCAAATGGACAGTTTGGAGCATCTGATTACATAGAATTCTATGGGTACAGAAATCGTGGCGAGCTGGATCAATATTTATTTGCTAAACCATCTGAGGATATGCTGCATCCCGATCACAGCATGTACACGGATAAAAATGTTTACTATCTCACGCTGGAGGGTGATGAAGTACCAGCAAGGACAAATAATCTCACGAATGATTTAACTAATCCTCCTGCCGCTGCATCCTATTACCTGCATACTGAAGCCATCAGCTACACAAATGCATTCAATGATCTGTATTTTCCGGTGGGCGGAGGTGGGTCGGTATCGTATTCAAGCTATTTGCATGCTGAGGGATTTTGTAAAGGAGCTGAAACCAGTAGCACAGTACAGGTCCCTGCACTCAATCGATATGCTGGTGGACCTGATGCTGAGCTCCATCTACGCCTGACCTCTACAAATTACTCTGACAATTTATTGGGTAATAAGCATTCATTCATTGTGTCGCTCAACAACC
Organism: Saprospiraceae bacterium; assembly: GCA_039930325.1. Lineage (GTDB taxonomy): Bacteria > Bacteroidota > Bacteroidia > Chitinophagales > Saprospiraceae > Opimibacter. The sequence goes on along the minus strand of JBDSPM010000318.1, from coordinate 3,598 downwards.
AGGCTTTAGACACCATTATTGCATTCAACATTCAGATCAGGGACTTTACCTATACATTTCCAATGTCCCTTTTGACAGATGACAACCAATTAAAAATAACAGGCATCAATCCTGCAAGCCGCGAATCGCTGGTAAGTATTGAATTGACCTATGCTCATACCACAACATTAAATTCAGTTCCGCATGCTACCATTATTCTGGATGGTCAACCGGGCGTTCAGCATTTCTTGTTTGATGGTTTTCCTCACCAGGGTACTGATCCCATCATCTACAGCTTTGATGGCCATAACCGGATGATAGCTTCTATAGATGTCCTTAACCGGGTTGAATTTGTGTGGCCGGAGTCATTGACAGGTACAAGACTGGAAATCACCGATCCTGCAACGGGAATAAATCAAATAACTCAGCTGGATCAAAAGGCATTTACGGATTATACGTCTGACAACACGGAATACGTCATCATCACGCACCCCGGTCTTATGGAAGCTGGCACAGGAAGTGAATACGTTCAATATCGCAGCTCTGCTGCAGGAGGTTCGTATCGCGCAAAAGCATATTCTATTCTTGATCTCTATGATCAGTTTGGATATGGCATTGAAAAGAATCCTATGGCCATTCGGAATTTTGTGGAGTTCATGCATCACAAGTGGCCAGATGTAAAAATGATTTATCTCATCGGTCGGGCGATTGAGTACAATAAATCAAGATATGAGGGCACCGGCTGGGAATCCTCATTCTTCGTACCCACGTTCGGACGACCAGGCTCTGATCAGCTTTTAGCCGCTACGAACTGGGATATTGTAGCCAGATACCCGATCGGCCGGCTGGCAGTCACCAATAGCGCTGCTATCAGCACCTATCTCAATAAAGTAAAAGAGTATGATGCTTCCGCCTCCGGTGATCAGACACTGGAGGATAAAGCATGGATAAAAAATGTAATCCATATTGGCGGTGGAATGGATGCGGATGAACAATATGGTTTTAAAAATACTTTAGGCATTCTCGGTGACCAACTTACGAATTCGGAATTTGGTGCAAGAGTCAGTTTTTTCCAAAAGCAATCCACGGATATCATCGGAGAGTCACAATCCAAACAGCTTGATAAATTACTGCACGAAGGAAGCACCATCATCAATTATCTCGGCCATTCATCCACCACAACATTCGAATTTAATGTCAGTGATCCTGCCAATTGGAACAATCATGGACGATATCCTATATTCAGTGCCATGGGTTGCAGTGCGGGTGCCATTCACGGAACGGTGCAAAGCCTGAGCGATCGATTTATTCAACCTGCTGATGAAGGCGTCATTGCTTTTATTTCAGGTTCGGGTTCGCAATTTCCACTTGCATTATATCATTGGGCACAACCCTGGTATGATTACATCGGTGGCAGCGGGTATGAAGGCACAGTCGGTGAGTCTGTTCTTCATGGACTTAGAAACGTTAAGAATTATGTTGATATTCAATTGGTGAATACTAATCCGGATCGTTATTTGTTGGAGCAACAGACTCTTCAGGGCGATCCTGCATTACAATTTCATCCTTTACCAGGCCCTGATTATCTTGTTGACGCTGGCTCTGTTTCGATCAGCCCAGAAATACTGAATGTAAAGCAGGATAGCTTTGATGTTCATTTTTCTATTTTCAACATTGGAAGAAATACCCCACACAACGTTGGGTATTCTGTTAAAATCAAATGGCCTGATGGACAGGAAAAACAATTGCTTCATAGCCAGGTTCAATCAAATTCTTTTGAAACATCAGTAGCCCTTCGATTACCTCTTAACACCAATAGAAAGCCCGGAGCATTCAGACTGCTTATTACGGTTGACCCTGATCAGCTGATTGCAGAGCTCCCTTCACCCCAGGCAGAAAATAATAATGAGCTGAGAGATAATCTCAACGTCATTGGCATTCCATTCATCGTTGTAGACAATATCATATCAGCTGTATATCCTCCTGATTTCGCCGTTGTAAATAGAGTGTTACCTGAATTAATCTCAACTAGCAGCAACTCATTTACAAAAAGCCAGGACATCGTTCTGGAGATGGATACGACCTCCCTGTTTAATAGCCCTTCTAAGATCAGGGAATTATTTCCCGATCATTCAGCTACACTTAAATGGTCTCCTCAATTCACCTATGTCCCGGATAGGGTGTATTACTGGAGAGTCAGTACGGACAGCATTTCACCGGAACATCCGTATTTGTGGAGTAAAAGATCATTTATTTATAAGCCGGGCAGTCCGAATGGATGGAATCAATCTCACTTTTATCAATTCACTGATGACAGTTTAGTGCAATTAGAAGCTGATAGTTCAAAACACAATTTTAAATTCGCTCGTCAGGCTAAAAATTTCAGGATGGTCAATCGATATCACAATGTCGATCTTGGCCTTGTGCCACTTTTCTATGAAGATGGTGTATTCAATGCTAAGCTTTCCGCCGGATTTAGAAATATGGATGTCACAGGTTTTGTTGTGGCTATTGATTCCACTACCGGAAAATATCTAATCAATCCCGCGGGTGGTCTTTATGGTTCAGTGGGCCTCACGATTCCGATGGAAGGATTTGCTTACAATCTGAAAGATCCGCAGAGTCGGCAGAATATGCTGAACCTCATTGAAAATATTATTCCGGCCGGCTATTACGTATTCTTCTATACCTATCAACACCAGGGATTTCCGGATTATGAGCCGCAGGAATGGGCTGATGATGAGGCTACATTTGGAAAGAGCATATTCTCTGTGATTGAAGATCAGGCACCTTCCTCGATGATCAGGACCCTGGCCACTACCGGAAGCAAACCGTACATCATTTTATTTCAGAAGGACCGCGGACTTATCCAGGAGCAGATCGCTGCCAATTTTGATGATATCATTACGGTCAGCTTCGATGGAGGAGCGTCGCTTTCCTCTGGAAGGATTACTTCCCCGCTGATTGGTCCATCTTCTAACTGGTACTCAATTGAATATCAGATATCAAGCCTGTTGGATACCTCACGAGTTAATGTGTTGTCCGCATGGGCCCTTGATAAGAATCTGACAGATACATTATGGATCTCACACGATTTGAATACACTAGTGCAGTCGATAAGTGATATCGATGCTAAAGCTTATCCGTACCTACAGCTTTCATTGACTACAGGGGATAGCTCGGCCTATAAGCCATCGGAGATAGCGTATTGGCAGGTCTATTACGAAGGATATCCGGAGTTCATCATCAATTCCGAAATCGGATTTCTTTATGAAGCGGATAGCCTTTCGCAGGGGCAGCATATGAAATTGATCACCTATGTTGAAAATCCAACGGATTACGGTGTGGATTCACTACCGGTTGCATTGCATATCATCAGCGGAAATAATACAACACAAGAATTAAAATATAAAATTCAGCCATTGAACGCCCATTCCAATGCGATCGTGCAATTTGACAATCCTACCGATAATATGTCCGGTGATTATCAGGTGGTGCTTGATGTTAATCCCGGTAATGCCGTGCCTGAATTGAATCCAACAAATAACCTTGGTATACTTCCTTTGCATGTAGAAGGCGACGCGTTGAATCCTGTGCTTGACGTCACTTTTGATGGGCA
>JBDSPM010000317.1:0-3336 GCA_039930325.1 Saprospiraceae bacterium | reverse complement strand
AATTTGATTCTTTTGCTCTAAATGGCATTCTCGCAGTCACAATTTGATACCCCATACCAAGTTCTGGCCATGCCAAAAACTTGTACACATCTAAAACATTTGCCCGATAAATCATAATACATCAGATTTTATAATGTCTCGGTATCCTTGTAACGAAAGCCTGCTCAGGTTCAGGCACCCAGTGATGCAATCCTCCTGCTAATGGATCATTAAACGTAGTAGGAATATTTCCATCATTCGTTCTATCCGCCCAGGTTTGTGTTTCGCTTCCATCATCACGACGTTCCATGGTAATGCATTGTTCAACAGGACAGACCAATGAACATAAATTACAACCCACGCAATTGTCTTCGATGATCACTGGAATACGGTCTGACAAATCAGTTGACAAACCAATTGCCTGGTGAGCTCCATCCTCGCAGGCTGTATAACACAATTGACAACCGATACATTTATCAGGATCAATGCTGGCTACAACTTTATATTTAAGATTGAGATCTTCCCAATGCCTGATATTTGGCAAGGCCAGTCCACGCATCTCATCAATTGTTTGAAATCCTTTTTCATTCATATATCGCTCCAGTCCATCCGTCATCTCTCGAATGATACCAAAACCATAATGCATCACCGCAGTACATACCTGCACATTTGTGGCACCAAGCAAAATAAATTCAACCGCATCACGCCAGTTTTCAATTCCACCGATACCGGAAATCGGAATGGTGACATTTGGATTTTGAGCGCAATTCTTCAGCATGTTCATCGCGATAGGCTTTACTGCGGGTCCGCAGTAGCCACCATTTGTGCTCTTTCCATCAACCACCGGATACGGAACAAAATTGTCAATATCCACTCCCACCAGGCTTTGAATGGTGTTGATGAGTGAAATGGCATCACCACCACCCTCAACAGCAGCGACAGCAGGCCGGGTGATGTCTGTAATATTCGGAGTAAGCTTTACAATGACAGGGATGGTCGCTACTTCTTTCACCCAACTCACTATAGTCTTGAGCACTTTAGGCTCCTGTCCGACTGCGCTGCCCATGCCGCGCTCGCACATACCGTGAGGGCAGCCAAAATTCAATTCGACTCCATCTGCCCCTGCATCTGTAACCTGGCGCATGATGTCATGCCATTGTTCTTTTGTCTCTACCATCAATGAAGCAATCACTGCGTGATCAGGAAATCGTTTCTTGACCTCAGCAATCTCACGAAGATTATCTCTCAATGGTCTGTCAGTAATCAACTCAATATTGTTGAAACCAATCATGCGGCTGTTGCGATAATTCACCGAACCATAACGCGACGATACATTTACAACCGGCACGCCGAGTGTTTTCCATACAGCGCCACCCCACCCTGCATCGAATGCTTTCATAACCTGGTAGCCACTATTCGTGGGGGGAGCCGAGGCAAGCCAGAAAGGATTTGGTGATTTTATTCCTGCGAGATTGGATTTGAGATTTGCCATAGTGGGGGTGAAATGTTTAAATGTTTAGGTGTTTAATACTCCAGGAAAGCAATAATTCCCTTTGCCGCTTTTTTTCCATCAGCTACTGCATTCACTACTTCCTGTCCGCCACTCACGGCATCACCGGCTGCGAAATATTTCTTATTTGTTGTTTGAAAAGCTTCGTTTACGATAATAGTACCATTCGTATTAGTCTGAAGTCCTTCGATCAGTTTCAAGAAGGCTCGTTGTTTGGATTGACCTGTGGCTTTAATGACCAGATCACATTCTAAAACGAATTCACTTCCGGCGATATTTTCAAGTTTATTATTTATAGTTTGAGTGCGGATGAACTTTACACCACTCACGATTTTGCCCAAGACGGACACTTCACTTTCCTTGCCCCTAAATCCCCTATAGGGGACTTCAATTTCTGCACTTAAGATTTCTAATGGTGCCACATTAAACATTCCCTTTACTCCCACACTTTTTGCCAACTCATACTCGAAATCATAAGCAGGCATTTCTTCTTTACTACGACGGTAAGCGAGAATGACTGATTCGGCGCCCATTCGTGCACTTTCACTTGCGGCATCCATGGCGGTATTGCCGCCGCCTAAAACGATAACTCTTTTGGGAACACTGACGAAGTGATGATGGATCTTTATTTCTTCTATAAATTCTACTGCCCCGATCACATTTTGGAGGTCCTCGTCCGGTAAATCTAATTCAGAAGTTTTACCTAAACCTATTCCAAGAAATATAGCATCATACTTCTTCTGCATTTGCTGAATATCTTCTTTCGCAGAAATAGTTGTGTTGTGAAAATGCCGGTATCCAAATTGCTTCTCCAGGTAAGCCATTTCATCCAGAACATTTTCATTTGTGATTTTATAAGGGGCTACACCATATAACGTGAGACCAGATGGGAGGGCTTTGGAATCAAATACATCCACCTCAATACCATGCATTCTCAATTCACAAGCGCAACTAATCCCGGCAGGTCCTGCGCCGATGATGGCAACTTTTTTACCATTCGCCGCAGCCGGCGTATAAAATTGGATATCGGACATGATAGCCTTATCTGTCGCAAATGATTGCAATCTTCCAATTTCAATAGGCTTTACATCAGAATGATTGTACACACATGCCCCTTCGCAAAGCACTTCAGTCGGACAGACTTTTCCGCAGGCATGGCCAAAATAATTAGAATCAAATATTGTCTTCGCTGCACCCAAAATATTATCCGAATTAATCTGCCTGATAAAAAGAGGAATATCAATTTGCGTCGGACATGCATTCACACAAGGAGCATCATAGCAGAACAGGCAACGGGAGCTTTCATAGTAAGCCTCTGTGCCATTCATGAGCGGCTTGATCTGGGAGAAGTTCTCTTCGAATTGTGCTTCTGTGGTAGGTGGGATGAACTCAGCCATGTCAGTGGGATATGAGATATGAGATGTGGGATATGAGATGTGAGATGTGGGATATGAGATATGAGATGTGAGACATGTGAAATGGAGACTCAAAAACATCACTATATTTTAGAACCAAAATATCCATCTAGGTAAATTTTTCAATTAAATTATAAAGCATTTTTTGATTCTGATCAATCTGATTGAACAATCCAAGGTAAGTTTTATCATCTAACATCCTCAATCGGTTTGCTATTATTAATTGGGTGTCCAACTCACAACTTGAACCATAAGAATAATGAAGAAAGTGTTTAAAATCTAGATCTGAACTTCTTCCTGCGCCTTCCGCTATATTTGAAGGAACTGAAACTGCGCTTCTACGTACCTGACTTGTCAATCCATAAATTTCGGATTTAGGAAAATTGCCGGTAACATTATAAATATCGACAACCAAGTCCATAGATTGTTTCC
>JBDSPM010000316.1:0-5914 GCA_039930325.1 Saprospiraceae bacterium | reverse complement strand
CGCATGCCGAAGAAGACATGCTGGACCAGGCGTTTTTTGTGGATGACAGCAGCAGGCTGGCATGCCAGGTGAGGATTACAGAAGAACTGGATGGGCTGGTTGTGAAGCTTGCTCCTGTTTAAGTTTGTGCCATGAAAAAGTAAATTTCTATTTGGGGATCTTCCTCTGAGTAAGAGTTTAGAAAGTTTAGATTGAATTACTTCGTAATTCAAAGATTAGAAAGTTTAGTTTTGGAATACCCGTAAGATCCCTTTTCAAGTTCCCTTGGTTGCTGAGCTGTAGTGAGAGGCTGAGTATAGTATGTCGAAGCATTAGGGGGCAGGGGGCAAAGCCTACTCTTTCCACCTGAACGTCGAGATCATGTGCGTGATATCCTGACGAATAAATTGCGCAATGGGTTGTAGGCTGTCAGGATTTACTTTTGAATCGAAATATAAGGCTGCTTTGAAAAAATGCTGTGTCGTATCGGTAAGGAAAAAATGCATGGTGGACGCTGCCGGCCCGGTCCACGTAAGGATCATTCCGCGCACACCTTGTTCATTGATCATCGGGGTTTCTTCCATATAGTTTGCACGGGCGTTGATGCGGGCAGCAATGGTGTAGGAATCTTTTACAAGGTCATCAAATTTGGATCGATCCGTTACTGGTATATAACTACAGTGTACACGCGCATCAAAAGAAGGCATGAATAAATCAAACCAGCACGTCTCCTCCCGTTTTTTGATTTCCGCGTATGCAGGATATTCAAAGGTGAAGGGACATTCATCCGATTGGTATTGCAGATATTTGTGCTCAGGAAATTCCACTCTCGGATAAGCTCTCGGCTTTGGTGCCGGTGGATCATGCTGGCATCCCGCTATTAGCATACAAATGGCAAATAAGATGAGAAGCGCCCTGGTCATTTGTCAATCTGTACTTTGATCCGTTCAATTCTTTTCGGTGACACCGAAAGTATGGTAAACGAAAAGGGTGGAAATGAAATTTTCTGACCCGCAACAGGCATCTTACCATTGATGTCAAGGATCATTCCGGCGAGCGAATCTGCATCCCCATCCACCTCATCAAAGCTGGTTTTGTCAACATTCATCAATCTAAATACATCAATGAGCATTGTCTTGCCTTCAAAGATAAATTCACGATCATTGAGCCGCCTGTATTCCAGTTCCTGGTCTTCATCAAATTCATCTTTGATGTCCCCTATGACTTCTTCGATGACGTCTTCCATTGTGACGATACCTGAAGTACCCCCATACTCATCCACCACGATCGCCATATGAAGATGCTCACGCTGAAAATCTTTCAGTAACTCATTAATCTTTCGCGCTTCGGGAACATACAGGATTTCATTCCTGATCAATCCTGGCCAGGCGAACGGTGGTGATTCGTGATCTAAATAACCAATCAGGTCCTTCACGTATAATATTCCTTTGATGTTGTCAAGCTGCTCCTCAAAAACAGGTATGCGGCTGTATCCTGCCTCGCGAACCACCTTCATCATTTCATCCATGTTCATCGCGGTATCCAGGGCTATGATATCCATCCGGGACCGCATGATTTGTTTTACAGCCACGTCATTGAATGAGACGATGGATTTAAGTATTTCAGCCTCAACTTCTGAATCCTTATCTTTTGCAACCGCCAGGTCGATTGCTTTATCAATGTCTATTTTATTTGCTCCAAGCGCATTTTCGGTGCCAAGCTTTTTTTCGATTGAATTGCCCCACTTAACTAACAATTTATTCAATGGAGTCAGAATGGCCATCAGGACGCTTAGGGGAACGCTCATTAATCGAGCAAAGCCGACATTATTCAGATTAGCATAAATTTTTGGAACAATTTCACCAAACAGCACTAACAGAAATGTAATCCCGGTCACTGAAATTAAAAACTTTAAAACGGCGGCCCATTCCAGCGAGGTTAGCCAATTGAAAATTGTGAGCTGACTTAATTGAAAACCCCAATAAGCAAAAATCTCCGGATGGATCAAATGACTGACCAGGTAAAATGAGAGGATGACAATACCAATATTGATCAGGTTATTAGAGATCAAAATGGTAGCCAGCAGTCTCCTGGGTTTTTCTCTTAAGCTAAGTATGATCTGGCCATAATAATCGTGTTCGTCTTCCAGGCTTTTCAACTGATTTCTATCAAGCGAAAAAAATGCTACTTCAGATCCGCTCATCAACGCGGAACAGGCCAATAAGAAAATAAGCAGAAAAAAACCACCGGTCAGTCCCCAGCTAATGAAAGCAATACATAACAAGCAGGATGAAGTATCCAAAATCAATATTTTACTTAGAAAATTTTACCCGTGTTTGATCAGAATGGCAGGTCATCATCTGCATGCTGTTCGCCACTCGCGGGCATAGAAGAAGAATCATTGTAGGAAGGATCAGGGGGCATACCCTCGTCATGACTCCCTGGCCTGGAATCACGACGGTCTAAAATTCTGAAACTGCTCGCTACGACTTCAGTGACGAATCGCTCTATGCCATCCTTGTCCTGGTATTTACGATGCGTCAATTTACCTTCCACATATACCTGGCTGCCTTTTTTTAGCTGCTTCTCTGCACGTTCGGCCAGCTGCCTCCATGCCACTACATCGTGCCACTCCGTTTCCTTCTGCCATTCCCCTTTTTTATCCTTATAGCTTTCATTGGTTGCAACCGAAAATTTGGCGACGGCTATATTGCCTTCGAGGTATTTCACTTCCGGGTCGCGCCCGAGGTTGCCGATGAGGATTACCTTATTTACCATGATTGGGGAAGAGCTGTTTTTAACCAGTCTGGACAATAAAGATACACCTGTTTCGAGTTTATAGGAGGCATAAGGTTTGCTTCAAACCTGCAACTCTTCGCATAAGTTAAAACAGACACTTTTTTGACCTAAATTCGGGTTTTACTACTGATTCTAAATCAACCAACTGTATTTCAGCTCTTTATTAGAGAAGAATACCCGTTTATTTAAGCAGACAAGGCGTATTTAACCAATTCCGAAACAGCTTGTTCTCAGTGATTGGCATTTAAGCTATTCATTGATTTTATCTATGAATGATTGAATATGTACAGAATAATGATAAAGTTTTTTACTCTCCTGATTTTCATCCTATCCACTTTAGGCTTAAACGCCCAGGTGACCGGTTTGTGGAAGACGATCGATGACAGGGATGGCTCTGAAAAATCTGTAATGGAATTTTATGAGCAAAATGGAAAGTTGCACGGTAAGGTGATCAAGCTTTTGCAGGGAGCCACATACACCACATGTGAAAAATGTGATGGTGAACTGAAGGACAAACCCCTTGTGGGAATGACTATCATCCATGATTTAAATAAGACAGCGAACGGTGGAGATGGAGGTACAGTGATGGATCCAAACAATGGGAGGACCTATAGTTGCTACGTTGAATTAGAGAATCCTGACAAGCTCAAACTCAGGGGATATATCGGATTTCCTGCTTTAGGCCGAACACAATATTGGTACAGGGTCAGATAAAAATCAGATCACAAATTTGATGCCTTGCGCAAGCGGTAAATCTTTGCTCCAGTTGATCGTATTGGTCTGACGGCGCATATAGGCTTTCCATGCATCAGAGCCACTTTCACGTCCTCCGCCGGTTTCTTTTTCGCCTCCAAATGCTCCACCTATCTCAGCACCGGATGTGCCTATATTTACATTGGCAATCCCGCAATCGGATCCTGAAGCAGACAGGAATCGCTCTGCTTCTTTCAGGCTGTCAGTCATGATTGAGGAGGACAAACCCTGGGGCACATTGTTCTGGATACGGATAGCCTCATCAAGATCCTTGTAAGGCATTACATACAGGATAGGTGCAAAAGTTTCAGTTTGTACGATCGGCATATCATTTCTGACTTCAGCTATACAAGGCAAAACATAGCAACCACTGGAATATTTTTTTCCTTTCAACACACCTCCCTGCACAATCATTTTGCCGCCCTGATTTTTGATGGCTTCAAGCGCTTTCTGATAATGAAATACAGCCTGTAGGTCAATTAGCGGACCCATATGAACATGCGGATCTAACGGATTGCCAATCACGATCTGCTTGTACGCTTTCACTAAACCTGATGTGATTTTATCAAAAATAGATTGATGAATGATGAGCCGGCGTGTAGAAGTACATCGCTGACCTGCTGTCCCCACTGCACCGAATACAGCACCTGTCATGATGATATTCAGATCAGCATTTGGTGTCACGATGATGGCATTATTTCCACCAAGTTCAAGCAAGGATCTTCCCAGTCTTGCGGCTACTGCGCTTCCCACGATTTTGCCCATGCGCGTACTGCCTGTCGCAGATATGAGAGGTATGCGGTGATCCTGTGTCATAAATTCACCGACACGATAGTCTCCGTTGATCATGCTGACGATTCCTTCCGGCAAAGCATTAGCTCTGAGCACTTCCTGAAAAATATTCATGCATGCCACACCGCAAAGAGGTGTTTTTTCGGATGGCTTCCACACGATTACATCGCCACATACAAGTGCAATCATCGCATTCCATGACCATACCGCCACCGGAAAATTGAATGCGGAGATCACGCCTATGATACCCAGCGGATGCCATTGTTCATACATGCGATGCATATTGCGTTCTGAGTGCATAGAGAGTCCATACAACTGCCTGGAGAGCCCAACTGCAAAATCACAGATGTCGATCATTTCCTGCACTTCTCCCCATCCTTCCTGGAGGCTCTTACCCATTTCATAGGAGACTAATCTTCCCAGGGCATCTTTATTTCTGCGCAAAGCTTCACCATACTGACGCACGATCTCTCCTCGTTTTGGCGCGGGCATTGATCGCCAGGTTTCGAATGCTTTTGATGCTGACCGAATTACTTTTTCATATTCTTTAGGTGTAGTGGTACTGACAGCTCCGATTAGGCTGCCATCGACTGGTGATTGAGAAGGTTGAAAACTTTTTGAAGTAGTTGACTTCTGTCCGGTGGATGTACCGTTGTTGAATTTCTTTACGCCAAGCTTATTCAAAAATCGTGTATCTATCGCCATGTCCCCGCTTATTTAAAGGGTTTATTGAATTTAAAATTCACAATGCAAGCCTGAGGCTGAATGCAAAGATGACTAATCCTGCAAATACTTTACATTGGTACCGGGTGAAATAGGAACAGGAAGTACAGAAAAAATCAATGAAGAAGGCTGATCGCTCCGTTGTGAACCGGCTTGCCTTGTGTAGAAATAACGTAGCGGTATAAACCTGCGGGCCATCCTGAAGTGGTCACCTGTTGCGTATTGCCAACAATGGTTTTTGCTGCAAACATTTCATGGCCGAGTATATTATAAACCTTGACTGAAGGATCGGGCAATTGTGGAATCTGAATATTGAAACTGTTCTCCGTCGGATTGGGAAATACAGAAAAAGCTGAATCATCAATATGCGTAGTTGCTACAGTTCCCTCTTTAATCGTAGTGACTTTGAAGTCATCGAAATACAATCCATCCTTTGAGGCAAAGCCATCTGAAACCAGGAGAAATCGCACCTGAATATTCTGTCCTATATAAGCTTTCAGGTCGGTGGTTTCTAATACCCACTGCAATTGTTTTCCATCATACAATGGCTGTTCATACAATTGAAATAGCGAACCCAGCTTGGATCTTTCACCACATAAATTTTGCCAGTTCTGTCCATCTGTGCTGGCCTGGAAAACGACGTAGTCATAATCATTTTCAATTTCCCAGCGAGCCCAGAATTGTACATACGCAGATGTGACATTCTCTAAATTAATTTCCTGGTTGAGCAGGATAGACTCATTGGCATTGAAGCCATAGTTACCATTCGGGCTGTCAGTTAGGGAAACCGGAGCGGATTTATACTCTTCTGTAGTGGTGCCCCAATGCTGGCCAAGACTTGTGTCCCAGTTAGCCATATCTCCCTGAT
>JBDSPM010000315.1:0-6483 GCA_039930325.1 Saprospiraceae bacterium | reverse complement strand
CAAATCCTGGTCGAAGAATTAATGGCTTCTGAGAATCCATATACAAGTCCTTCCGGAAGAAAGACGTTTATTACGATTCCGAAAGAAGAAATGTTCAGGCGATTTCAATCTTAACCAAAACGAACTGACGACTATGATGCCCATCACCCCAATTGTAAAACACCTGCTGATACTGAATGCGCTGTTTTTTATAGCCATTCATCTGCTCCCGGAAAATATTGCGTTGATGATGCCTTGTTATTCTCCGGCGACCGGGCAATTTCAACCGTTCCAGATCATCACCTATATGTTTACGCATTTCGAGGTGTCACATATTTTTTTCAATATGCTGAGTCTTTATTTTATAGGTCCTTCAGTGGAAATGACCATTGGTCCAAAACGTTTTCTGGGGTTGTATTTCATATCAGGACTCGTTGCTCTTGCGGCGCATTTTCTTGTGTATTATTTGCCTTACTTACTCGGGCAGACAGATATGCAGCCGGTTTTCTCTGTACTCGGAGCATCCGGAGCTGTTTATGGTGTGCTCATAGCCTTTGCCACTTTATATCCTGACCGGAAGCTTATGCTTCTTTTTCCTCCCATTCCGATTAAGGCATGGATTATGGCTTTAATCATGATCGGAATTGGATTGTATCAGGGCATCACCGGATCGGGAGGCAATGTTGCCAATTTTGCACACCTCGGAGGTGCATTGGCTGGGTTTATCCTTGCCAGGCACTGGAAACATGGGGGTAGGTTCTTAAAATAGCCGGGGCATGTCGAACGCAGTGAGATCCCGCCATCACACAGTGATGTTGCGGGAGAGCATGGGGCTTGGGGCATGGAGCAAACAAACAATAGACAATAGGCAATAGGCAATTGGCAAGTAGCATCTGTAAATGCCCATCGTCGGGTCGTATTGCATCCGACCATTGGCCATGGAGTAATATGCAATTGGCAATTGATATTTACACATAATTGATTCAAGTCCCCATTTAGGGGATGGTTGCTGAGCTGCGATTGGTGAGCTGTAGCACGAGGTTGAGTGCAAACAAGTCGAACCATAACACCAGGATGTCAAGCAAGTCGAAGTATAGGGGCTACACTCCTGCAACTATTCCCTTTAACCATTAGTTACTAATAAGTACTAACACAAGAAGACCAGAATCTTCGTTTAAAGCAGATACACTATATATAAATTCCCTGCCCCATGCTCCCTGCCCCATGCCTATTTAACCGATATAACCTATTTTTGAGAACGTGTTCAGATCTATCCTAAAAGACGTCCGGTTTCAGTTTCAATCTGGCAATGCCATTACCAGGCTGATCATTGTCAATGTTGGAGTTTTCCTGCTGATCTACCTGCTTAAGGCCATCCTTTTCCTGACAGGTGGATTCGAGCAGCATGATATCCTTTACATGAAGGTGGTGCAGTATCTTTTTATTTCCCAGGATCTGCTGTGGGATGCTCAGCACCCCTGGACGGTCTTCACGCATATGTTTACCCACATTGAGTTTTTTCATTTGCTGTTCAACATGCTGATTTTATACTGGTTTGGGCGGATAGCGGGGGATTTGCTGGGGGATCACCGGATGTTGCCGTTGTATATTTTTTCAGGCTTATCGGGTGCATTGATCTATTTGCTTGCTTCACCTTTTCTGTATGATGGAAGCAACATGCACGGAGCCTCAGGTGCTATCATGGGCATTGTGGCGGCAGCAGGAATGACAGCTCCTGATTACCAGATGCGGCTTATGTTTTTTGGCGATGTCCGGTTAAAATATATCGTATTTGGCCTTCTCATCATGTACTTTATAAGCTTGGTGAATATGGATAATGCCGGTGGCCAGATGGCCCATTTCGGAGGGGCTGCCTTTGGATTTTTCTATGTGCATATGCTGAGACAGGGGCATGACCTGACATCAGGTTTCAGGCGGATGGTCACTTTTCTCCGAAGGCCGCGATATAGTGCACCACCACCACAAAAACGAAAGGTCATCATGGAAGTCAGACAGCGCAGCGGGGCACGCCAGAGAGAGATACATCCACCACAGGAGCGAACCTATATGGGCGAGCAGGAGCGTTTGGACTCAATCCTTGATAAGATTAAACAATCCGGATTCGATAGTCTCAACGAAGACGAAAAAAAATTCCTGCATGACGCGAGCCAAAAGTAAACCTAAGGCTGGCCGGTTTAAAAAGTTGATGCTTTGGATCAACTTCACTTTTATCCTCCTTCTTCTACTTACCTATGCCACACCTTATGTAACAGTCAGTAAATGGGGCTGGCTCTCCTTACTTGCTCTTGCTTATCCTTTCATATTACTGGTCAATGGCATGTTTGCTACAGGCTGGATTTTATTTCGCAGTTGGTTTGCTTTCTTTTCAATAGCAGTCATCCTCGGCGGCATGGGAATTCATAGCCGTTATATCCGGATACTTCCGGCACGACACAAAAATGATGTATGTAAAGAATCGATCCGAATTCTCACTTACAATATGCGCGGACTATCTATGATATACGTGCGGCAGGATGGAGGGATACAGGCCAAGATAGATTCACTTTACAATGTATTAACTGACTTAAAAGAATATCCGGATATTATTTGCCTGCAGGAAGCAATCAATGGCGATTTGATAGGAAAAAGATTTGGATTGAATTATAGTGCGCATGCTCCAAGATCCTCTTTATGGTTATTGTCGCGGTACCAAATCCTGCGAAATGGCCAGATCGAAGGGGCGGAAGAAAGTCCCAGCACAATGTGGGCTGACATCAAAACACCGCAGGGAATATTGAGAGTGTATAATATGCACCTTGTATCTAACCGCATTACGAATACTACCGAAGAGCTGGCACAGGACATGGATCTCAAGACAGAAAATACATGGAACAATATCAGGTTCATTGTAAGCCGGTACAAATACACAACTCTAAAACGAGCCAAGGAAGCATCGGCCATCAGGAATGATATAGCTCATTGTAAATATCCGGCCGTTCTGGCCGGTGATGGTAATGATACCCCATTGTCTCATACTTACAAAGTGTTGAAAAGCGGTCTCAAGGACAGTTTTGAAGCCAAAGGTTTTGGTATCAGTACTACTTATGAAAGCCGGTTGCCATTATTGAGAATAGATTATGTCTTTGGCAGTAACGGTGTGAGTTTCAAGGATCATTACACCCATCATATCAATTACAGCGACCATTATCCAGTCAGTGCAGGCATTTGCCTCCAATCTAAAAGCGGGTCCTGATCTCATCGATCGAATAGCTTATTTTTGCCAATATGAGTTTGAAGATTTACAATAGTATCAGTAGTCAGAAAGAAGAATTTATTCCTATCGTCAAGGGTCATGCGGGCATGTATGTATGCGGACCAACTGTATATAGTGATGTGCATATCGGTAATTGCAGGACGTTTGTGAGCTTTGATATGATCTACCGTTACCTGCTTTATCTCGGTTATAAAGTGCGTTATGTGCGAAATATCACCGATGTAGGTCACCTTGAAGGCGATCTTGATGAGGGCGAAGATAAAATCAGTAAAAAAGCAAGGCTTGAACAACTGGAGCCAATGGAAGTAGTGCAGCGGTATACGAATGGATTCCATCACATGATGCGGCTATTCAATACGCTTGATCCCAGCATAGAGCCACGTGCTACTGGCCATATACTTGAGCAAATTGAATTGGTACAAAAGATCATCGATCACGGATATGCATATGTAGTAGATGGAAGTGTTTATTTCGATACAGTGAAGCTGATTCGCGAAGCTGATATATATGGTAAATTATCCGGCAGGAAAGTTGAAGAACTATTGGTGGAAACACGTGAACTGAAAAAGCAGGATGAAAAAAGGAGTTCCGCTGATTTCGCGATATGGATCAAGGCGGAAGAAAATCATTTGTTGCGGTGGAATGCACCCTGGTCTGAAGGATTTCCGGGATGGCATCTGGAATGTTCGGTGATGAGCACGAGATATCTTGGTGAGCGTTTTGATATTCACGGTGGTGGCAATGATTTGAAATTTCCTCATCATGAAAATGAGATAGCGCAGCATTTTGGAGCGTGTGGAACTACGCCGTGTAATTACTGGATACACACAAATATGCTGTTGATGAATGGGCGGAAAATGTCTAAGAGCGAAGGAAATTATATAACACCTGAGCAATTGTTTACAGGCGAGAGTGAACATGTTACCAAGGCGTATTCTCCTATGACGGTCAGGTTCTTTTTTCTCCAGGCACATTATGGAAGCACACTGGATCTGAGCGATGCATCATTGAGTGCGGCAGAAAAAGGATATCGTCGTTTATTTGAAGCGTATCATACCCTTGAAAAATTATCTTCTGAAATAATAAAAAGTGAAAAACCGTTAGCGCTTGAGCTGGAGGATGGAATCAAATCTGCATTTGAAGAAATGGATGATGATTTCAATGTTCCTAAATCGCTGGCCCGGCTTTTTGAAATGTGTGCGACGATCAATAAAATGGCTGATGGTCAGCTGAATGTTGATGATGCCGGTCAGCAAGCACTTGATATGGCCAGGAATGGCTTCAGGACACTTTTAACAGATATCTATGGCCTGTCAGATGAGTCTGCTACAGGTACAGATGATCATATGAATCAATTGGATGGATTGATGCAATTAGTGATCGACATGAGGCAACAAGCGAGGCAGAATAAAGATTGGGCAGCGTCTGATAAGATCAGGGATACCCTGGCCGCGATAGATATTGAATTGAAAGACGGGAAGGAAGGGACGAAATGGTCGATCGGTAATAAATAGGCATGGAGCATGGGGCATAGAGCATAGAGCATAGAGCATAGAGCATGGAGCATGGAGTATGGGGCACGAAGCATCGAGCCGCAGAGGTAGTACTTGGCAGAGATGGCAGAAATAAATATGCGTTTGTGATTTATTTTGATCACGAAGTGATCATATGTGGTTAGCCCCGGGTGCAACCCGGGGTCAGATGGTAAAGTAAAATTTCCGACCCCGAAGGGGTCGTATAAAATCTACCTCTCTGGTCACAATTGCATTAAAAATTTGAAGTGTGAAATAGTTGAATTGAAAGTAAGAAAAGTGTAGAGGAAAAAGTAATCCGTTTCGTTTCGACTCCGCTCAACGACCGGAAGGGATTTAACAAAAGTAATTTCGGCTACGCTCAATTAAAGTGAAAAACAAAAAACGAAAAACGAAAAAAAAAATTACAAATGCATAGAAGAGAATTAAGGAATATTGTTTCACTACTGATGGTAGGAATATTTTTATTCACGACATCCTGTAAGAACGATAGCGCGGTCAGTAAAGAGCCTAATGGTGTACCTGCGAAAGTTCCGATAAAGGTTCCGGTTTTTTCTAAGGATACGGCGTATGCATTGGTGGCCAGGCAGGTTGCATTTGGGCCAAGGATCCCGGGATCGGATGCGCACCAGGCGATGAAACAATGGCTGGTCCAAAAATTAAAAGGATATGGAGCTAGTGTCATCGAACAATCCTTTAAGGCTAATACAGTGCCACTGGGTGAGGTTCGGTCAACTAATATCATAGCCTCTTATAATCCAACCTATGCAAGGAGAATCATTTTAGCGGCGCACTGGGATACCCGCTATGCTTCTGACGAAGATGCCAACAAACCAAAAGATAAATTTGACGGCGCGGATGATGGGGGGAGTGATGTGGCTGTCCTGATGGAAATCGCCCGATTGCTGAAAGACAATCCGATATCACTTGGTGTGGATCTGATCTTTTTTGATGCAGAAGACCAGGGCACGTCGGAAGGCAGTGAGGACACATGGTGCCTGGGATCTCAATATTGGGCAAAGAACCCACACGTGAAAGGGTATCGGGCTGAATATGGAATCCTTCTTGATATGGTAGGAGCTAAAGGGGCGTCTTTTCAAAAAGAAGACCTGACGAATGTATTCGTTGCTGAAAAAGCTCAAAAAATACAATCACTCTATGACCGGATTTGGGCGCAGGCCAAGGGTATGAACCACAGTGATCTATTTGTGGATATCAAGGCGAAGCCTATCATTGATGATCACTACTATGTCAATCTCAATACAGACATCCCGATGGCTGACATCATCAGCAAACCATTGGGCAGCAAAAAAGGATTTGGCCTGCACTGGCACACGCAGGATGATAACATGAATATCATTGACGCAAATTTGCTGGGTATTGTGGGGCAGGTAGTGACAGCGTTTATGTATAATTCGTCGAGGGTTCCTTCGTGAGAGCGTGAGAGCGTGAGAGCGTGAGAGCGTGAGAGCGTGAGAGCGTAAGAGCGTGAGAGCGCAAGAGTGTTAGAGCGCAAGAGATGTGAGATGCGGTTGCTGAGCTGCGCCGTGCTGAGCAGGATGAGTATAGGATGCGCGTGTCGAAGTATAGCACAAGGTGTGTGAAAGCAGGTCGAAGCATGAGATGTGAGAATTTTTGTCTTCCTTCTCGACGTGCGCGCGTCTCTGACCGCGAACAACCTTTTACATTCTTCGCGGT
>JBDSPM010000314.1:0-4323 GCA_039930325.1 Saprospiraceae bacterium | reverse complement strand
TCGGGGCTTTTCATTTGCTGGTGTCCCAGGGACTTTTGCTGTACGGCTTGTCGCAGCAGGAGGGACTCACCTTTGCTACGCTTGTACATACTCTTTCTTTAGGGTTAATAGTGGCAGGAGGATTAATATCCCTTTTTCTTTTGTTTGCTCAAAATAAAAAGAAAGCAATCCCTGTGCAGACTAACGAACCTGTATAACCTTACAAATTCTGCTGGTCATTCCGGTAAAAAGAAAACTCAACGTTTCTTCTTTTTCTTGCTTTTGTCTGAAACTGTAATTTTCTTCTTTTTGTTGGTGCTCTTTTGCGCCGATAGCCGGTATATCTCCTAATGATTTGAACAACTTGTAATCTTTTAGTCCGAACGAATCTATGCGCCAGTTCCAAAAATAAACTTTTTATTTAATCAGGATACCTAGTCTTTGAGCTTATAAATCTTTATCTGCTGTTCACTATTTGGCTGATAGGCCGCCGCTTCTTCATTCCATTTATAAATCGTCTGGTCGTTGTAGATATCCACTACACCCGTCAGTTCGTAATTAATGTTTGCATAACTGTTGAACCAGTTAAAGATGGTATCGGGCGCACCGACTTTTCCCAGCCAGGATGCTGAGATGAGGCAATACACAATAAACTTCGGTTTGCTTTTTTCAATTTCAACGGCCATCTCCTCCTGCATCTGCTGATTGAAGGGTTGGATCTCTACAAGAGGATACGTATAGATATAGCCTGAAGCGGAAAGCCGGTCGGCATAAAATGAAATCTGTGGTTCAGAACCTAATACGGCAATCTTATCTGTGGCAACAGAATTCTTCTTTATGTAATCTGCGATTTGCAAGGATTCGATGAACGGATTGTTACCATACTGCTGCTTGCAGATTTCATTGGGTGTGGATGAGAAATAATAATTTTTATTGCCTGCGACAGCCACAATCGCAGCAAGTGATAAAAGAATAAATGGCAATAACGGTATATATCGGTTTTTGGAAAATCTGCTTAACCATGTAGTTAAATAATACATGGCAACCCCTCCCATCAGTCCCACTGCAGGAAGGAAACAAACAAAATAATGTCGCCGAAAGTATAGTCCCGGACACACTGTAAGGAAAGCGCACAGTGAAAATAATAACACCAACAGCTTTTGTTGTTTTGTAAACCTGGAGAAAAATGTGAATACAATGCCTGCAAAAAAAGCAAGCCAGAAAAAAGTGAACTCGCTGAGCATCGGTTTGAACCTGGTGATGAATTCTTTTACTCCATCATCTACTGACAGACCCAAGGCATATTTGCCTGCATAGGTCATCGTCCAGAACCAAAACCGGTCAAACGTGCCTGCTCCTTTTAAGATGAGAACCAAAATGCCATAAGGGAGTAACACGGCTGCTGTGAAAACTACTAATTGGAAAAAAAGCGGTTTGAACCGAAAAGGCTTTTCCATAGCGCTTGCCATCACAATAGATATACCTCCAAATACAATGAAGAATACTGCCTGCTGCTTCATTATAAAAGCCAGGCCAAGCATTAGACCCAAAAGACCGGCCCATAGAATTGTCCTATTCTCATAGAAGCGAGAGAGAAAATATAATGCGATTGCCACAAAAAATGTGATAAAGTGTGTGGCATGGGCCGCGAAGCCTAAAACTGTCGGGCTCACTGACATGAATGCATACACACCGGCAGCAAATAGTGCCACGTGGGCATTAAATAATTTTTTAAAGGCCAGGTATAGAAATAGAATAGTACCTGTGCCCATCAACAGCACTCCCAAATGAACACCAATATTTGTCTGTCCGAAAATGGTCATCAAAAATGCATACATGGCCGATGTCCCTGGAAGCTTCATAGTATATGCTTCTTTGAAGGGAGCTATACCTTTGAGCATCAGTTTTGCGATGTAAGCGTACTCACCTTCATCCCTTTCAAATGGAATGCTCAGCAAGCGAAGGCGAATCAGGGAAGTAAGAAATATGAATGTACCTAATGCACCCCAATAAAATGCATTGCCTAAGGGCTTTTCCTGAAACGCAACACGAGCAGATTTTGCAGGAACTTTCTTTGCCTTAGGAACTGGTTTTTTATTGGGTTTGGTCATTGGAGTTTGCGCGTGATTTGCTGCAAAAGTAAATTAAAATGCGGAAGGAAAATGGATGTACTCGTTTGAAGGGGCCACCAGAAAACTATAGAAATTTGCCAAAATAAATATCAGATTTTCACCATAACCTCCGCTATTTTCTCAGATGCCTTCCCCGAGCCATATAGATGCACTTCATCACCTTTAATTTGTGCTTGCTGATGAATCACAGACACCATATCCACATATTTCGATGGAGGAAGCACTACATTCCAATGATGCTGCACCAACTCTACCCATTCCGTCTCAGGTCGAAATGTCACACATGGCACACGATGGAAATAGGCTTCCTTCTGTACGCCACCAGAATCTGTAATAATCAAAGCCGCCTGGCTTTCCAGTTCGATCATATCCAGGTATCCGAGCGGATCGGTGATGATTACATTTTTCATCCTGATATTGAACTCGGTCATCTTGTTGCGCGTGCGTGGATGTAACGGCAAAATCACGGGCATCTTTTTAGCAACTTCATCCAACACTTGACAAATTAATTGCAATGCTTCTGCTGTATCCGTATTCTGTGGTCTGTGTATTGTGGCGAGATAGTATTTCTTCGGCTTGATATTCAGTTCCTTCAGCAAATGACTTCGCTGATGCGCTTTTTCAGCATAGTACAATGTCGCATCATACATCACATCACCTACCTGGTAAATTTTATCCGATGAAATGCCTTCAGCTTTCAGATTTTGATCTGCAGTATCCGTTGGCGTAAAAAGGAATTCCGAAATATGGTCCGTCATCACTCTATTGATCTCTTCAGGCATCATCCTGTTGAAGGACCGAAGGCCAGCTTCAATATGCGAAACCGGGATATGCAATTTTACCGCCGCGAGTGCAGCAGCGAGTGTAGAATCCGTATCACCATACACGTTTACCAGATCGGGCTTTATTTGTTTCAGCAATAGTTCGATCTGCTCCATCATCCTTCCCGTCATCGCACCATGACTCAGACCATTAATGCCCAGGTGATAATCAGGAACTTTCAAATCAAGCTCAGAAAAAAATATGTCCGACATATTCTGATCGAAATGCTGCCCGGTATGTATGATGATTTCCTCTACACCAATATGTTTTGCTAAAGCCCTGGAAACACCTGACGCCTTGACAAATTGCGGCCTCGCCCCCAATACCGTTACGATCTTCATACCGAGAATTATTTCTTTACTGAAAGAACTAATCGAATTATTTTAATGATTTCCTGCAAATGGATGAGGAGACGAATGCAATTGGGCCAAAGGGTGTTTTTCTCCTTCTTCACTTAACGTACCATTACGGATATCATACACCAACTGAATAGAAGGCTTTGCATCTTTCATCGTAAATCCTCTCCCATCCAGTATCTGCTGATAACTCATCGTGTGCAAGTCAGCGAATCCCTCACTGAATTCAAACTCTTCGTGCTCAATGGTAATCGACCGGTATGTCCTGCCACCCTTCTTTCGAATCTCTTCAGGAATCGTGTCTGCATTGATGCTTAAAAACCAACGCACCCTTGCTTTTTCAAATTCAAGATAACCCGATGCACGGTCGTGTGCATGCTGATGAACATGATTGACCCTGACGGGACCGAAAATCCATAACAACATGTCAAAAAAATGCACACCGATATTAGTAGCAATGCCTCCTGATTTTCTTTCCTCACCTTTCCAACTTGTGTAATACCAGTTTCCACGGGATGTGATGTAGGTGAGGTCTACATCGTATATCTTTTCAATCGGTCCGCTCTTGATTTTTTCTTTCAGGGCAATGACGTTCGGGTGCAGTCTTAATTGAAGAATCGTATACACATGATGCTGCGAATCCTGCTCGATTTCCTCAAGTGCATCTACATTCCACGGATTGAGTACAATCGGTTTTTCACAAATCACATCCGACCCATATCGTAATGCAAAACGTATATGAGCGTCGTGGAGATAATTTGGAGAACATATGCTGATGAAATCCACGCCTTCACCTTTTCGCTTGAGCTTTTCGAGATGCCTGTCAAATCGTTCGAACTCCACGAAGAAAGCTGCCTGAGGAAAATAGCTATCGATGATGCCCACGGAATCAAAGGGATCATATGCGGCTACAAGATCATGACCGGTATCCCTGATTGCCTTCATATGACGTGGAGCTACAAAGCCTGCAGCACCAATGAGGGCAAAATGCTTCATCATATTGTTTGTATTTGCGGCAAATCTACAAACCTTAA
>JBDSPM010000313.1:0-4865 GCA_039930325.1 Saprospiraceae bacterium | reverse complement strand
CTACCGGCAGCAATGATGGTGCTGCATTCAACAACTTAGGTACACTCAAATTGATAGGTGTTAAGGTGTTTCGAAACCCGAGCCTTCCCAGCGGTCAATACCTGATCAGAAATAAACCGGGTAGTACATTTACCT
Source organism: Saprospiraceae bacterium (assembly GCA_039930325.1). Taxonomy (GTDB): domain Bacteria; phylum Bacteroidota; class Bacteroidia; order Chitinophagales; family Saprospiraceae; genus Opimibacter. The sequence goes on along the minus strand of JBDSPM010000313.1, from coordinate 4,730 downwards.
TAAGTGGCAGTTGCTTCGTTCAGTACAACTAAGTGACCAACTTCAGAATTATCTTTAGGTACAGTTAGCTTGACTGCTTTTATTTTTCGTGCAGCATAAGCTTCTCTATATTAATGGCTCAGCGATTCTACCTCTTGTGACTGAAAGATTTGTTCCGATATTTTTGCAAGATTGATATTCACCTGTGATTCTGATTTCATCAGGTCCTGAAGGCTGATCTGGTCAAGCAACTTGTCCATACTTATCTGAAGAATAGTCCATAGTGATCGTAACGAACAGTCTACAGAATTGGTACAAAGAGACAGGTTACCTGAATGCTGACCGCAGAATTTCTCATCATACATAGCTCCGCCTAAGGATTTTAAAACCTGGTTGATGCGAATTTCACTAGGTGAGATTGCCAGGGTATATCCTCCCTTTTGTCCACGCATACTTTTAATGAAGCCCGCTATCCTTAACGATCTGGTTATTTTGGCTGCGTACGCCTGTGATATGTTTTCCAATTCGCCAAGCTGGGAAAGATTCAAGCCTTCTTCAGGATGTGCACGGGCTATCTGAAGTAATATTCTCAGGCCGTATTCGTCTGTAGCTGAAATTTTCATAAGTAAACCATTTTATTAAAACATGTCAAGCGCCATTTTTGCTTCATCACTCATTTTCGTTTTATTCCATGCGGGCTCCCAAACTAATTTGAGCTCGACGTCTTTGACAAAATCCAGTGATAACGCTTTTTCCTGAACCTCAAGCGGGAGGCTACCTGCCACCGGGCAGGCTGGAGAAGTCAGGGTCATCGTAATATTTACTTTTCCATGATCGTCTATATCAAGCTCATATATTAACCCCAGTTCCCAGATATCAACAGGTATTTCAGGATCAAAAACCTGCTTGATCTGCTCAATTATCTTTTCCTTTTGCTCGTCCTTTCCCAGAGCATTTCCCTGAGTTGTTAAAGGAGTATGACGGGCATAGGATTTAATATGCTGCACCATGCTCTTTAAGCCGTTCGATCGGGTAGGAGATAAGTGTGATTTCAGACCAATAGTGTCAATAAAATAAAGTTCGGTGGCAGCAATCTCTTCTAATTTCTGTCCCGACAACACCCGAATAAGGAGAGCTACGATTCCTTTTGTAATGAAGGCATCACTATCCGCAGTAATTAAAAGTCTCCCTTCTGTGGCTTCAGCATGCAGCCATACTTTTGATTGACATCCTTTGATCGCAAATAAATCTGTTTTATATTTTTCATTTAGGGCAGGCAATGCCTTTCCAAGGTCAATCAGGTATTCGTATTTCTCCGTCCAGTCATTGAATTGAGCAAACTCTTCGATGACCAGATCCTGTTCTTTTGCTATGGCGGAAACCTGCGCTTGCATCATGACAATATTTTGATAGCTTTTTGTGTGGCTTCCACCAGCTTTTCGATTTCATCCATTGTGTTATACATAGCGAAGGAAGCGCGAATGGTACCGGGTATCTCGAATCTATCCATTAAGGGTTGTGTACAATGATGGCCTGTGCGAACAGCAATTCCCTGTTGATCCAAAATAGTACCCACGTCATAGGGGTGCAGCCCTTTGATGTTGAATGAATATACAGCAACCTTTTCCGGAGCCTGGCCAACAGGAATAATGCCTGGTAAGCCGGACATGGCTTCAGTACAAGTATTCAAAAGCATGTGTTCATTTTGACTGATTGCCTCGCGATCGAATAAGGAAATATATTCGCATGCTGCTGCAAGTCCAATGGCTCCCGCAATATACGGTGTACCTGCTTCAAACTTGAAGGGTAATTTATTGTAAGTTGTCCCCGACCATTTTACCTGATCTATCATTTCGCCTCCTCCCTGCCATGGAGGCAGTGTATTCAGCCAGCTTTCCTTACCAAACAAAACCCCAATACCTGTAGGCCCGTACATTTTATGACTTGAGAATGCATAAAAATCTGCATCCAGGTCAACTACATCAATGGCCAAGTGAGGAATGGCCTGGGCACCATCAAGCAGAACAGGAACACCTTGCTGATGTGCCAATTGAATGATTTGTTTTACAGGATTAATAGTTCCTAATGAATTGCTTGCATGAGAAACGGCAATAATTTTTGTTTTTGAGTTGATTGCTTTTATTAACCAGTCGAGGTCCAATGTTCCATCTTCGAAAACCGGGATCACTTTTATAGTCGCGCCTTTCATTCCGCATACTAATTGCCAGGGAACAATGTTGGAGTGGTGTTCAAGTTCTGAGACGATGATCTCATCGCCTTCCTTTAATTGTGACAGGCCGAAAGTATAGGCTACAAGATTTATTGATTCGGTTGTACCCCGTGTGAAAATAATTTCTTCATCAGAAGGGGATCCTATGAATTGAGCTATCTGATGTCTTGCTTTCTCAAATGCTTCAGTAGCCTCCTGGCTCAATTGGTGAACACCACGATGCACGTTAGCATGATTATTCCGGTAGTAATAATTCATACGATCCAGTACATATTCGGGTTTTTGACTGGAAGCTGCATTGTCTAAATACACCAGCGGAACGCCATTCACTTTGCGGGAAAGAATGGGAAAATCCTTTCTTATTTCTGTAAGATCAAATGGTTTTAACTTCGTGAATGAAGATACCATGCTCATTCTCCTATGCCCATTTGTGAACTGATGTAATGACGCATATTTGCATCAGGTACTTTGTCCAGCACCTCAGCGATGAATGCTTTTTTCAACATATACTTTGCACTTTCCGCAGGCAAACCTCTTGATTTCAGGTAGAACATTGCCTTCTCATCTAACTGGCCAATCGTTGCCCCATGACTGCACTTTACATCATCCGCAAAAATCTCAAGTTGCGGTTTGCTGTTCATCAGGGCATTTTTTGAAAGAACGAGTGTATCATTTTGCTGAAATGCATTCGTTTTTTGAGCATCCTTGTGCACTAATACTTTTCCATTGAATGCTGCTGAAGCCTGATCATCGATGATGCCTTTATAATGTTCATGGCTTTCGCAATTGGGTGATTTGTGATTGATGCGGGTTTGATGATCCATGGTCTGTCGACCTGTCGCCAAAAAACCTGCCTGCAATGAGGTGTAGGTATTTTGTTCGTTCAGTTCAATCTCCACATTATGGCGTGTGAGATTTCCTCCGTGATCAAAAGCGAATGTATCAAACCGGCTGTCTCTTTGCTGGCTCACGAATAATTTATAAACAAGGTTGTGAGTAAGGGGCAACTCCTGCCATTTTGTATGGCGGACCCTTGCATTCTTATCCAAATGCATATAACACACGGAATTAATCAGGGATTCTGACGATTGATATTTGCTATCCCTGTTAAATTCAAATCTTTCTATGATTTCAGCCTGGCTTCCTTGACCGCAACGAATAAAAAATAAAGGATGTGAAAATGAGACACCAGGTTCATCGTGAATAATCCTGATTTCAATAGGGTGGTCCAGAATCGTATTTTTTGGAATGGATAAGAAAAATCCATTCGAATTGAAAGTAAAGTTCAGTAATTCGAATGCCCTGTTTGACACAGGCAAGCCACTAGAAATAAATTCACCAAACACCTCTTTCCATGAAGAAATTTCAAATGCTTCTTTCAAAGGCATTACGCTTATTCCTGCCTCGGTAAGGCGTGGATCCACATCTGCCAGGATTACTTTTCCATTCAGGATCGGTATTATGTATGAATTAAGACCAGGTATAACCGGTATACGGTAGGCTGGTTGATGCGTTGCTAATTTATAAGGGGGGGAGATAAGTTTTTGAACAGGCGTATATCTCCAGTCCTCATGTTTCTTATCCGGAAATTGGACAAGCTTTAAGATTTCAAATGACCTTCGTTTAAACTGATGCAGTGATGTGCCTGACATCCCATTCATACCTGATTCCAGCTCCTGCAATACATCCTCAAGGTGATCCAATATGTTTTCCTGTTCGGTCATTCTGTAAAATTATTTAAGCCGGGATAGCAGGTGATTCTTTGATCCAGTCATAGCCTTCTTCTTCCAGCTTCAATGCAAGTGATTTATCGCCGGTAGCGACGATCTTACCATTTGACAAGACGTGTACGAAATCAGGAACAATATGCGCGAGCAATCTCTGATAATGTGTCACCACGATAAAGGATCGTTCAGGCGATCTCAACAGATTCACTCCGTCAGCTACAATTCGCAATGCGTCAATATCAAGGCCGGAATCTGTCTCATCGAGAATAGAGAGAGTGGGTTCCAGCAGAGACATTTGGAGGATTTCATTTCGCTTCTTTTCGCCACCGCTAAATCCATCATTGAGTGACCGCTTTAAAAGATCTGCATCCATCTCAAGCGAGGACATTTTTGACCGGATGTATTTCAGCATTTCAAGTGCATTCAATTCAGGCAATCCCTGATAAACACGGTGAACGTTGATAATGCTTTTCAGAAAATTTGAATTACTTACACCCGGTATTTCCACCGGATATTGAAATGCAAGAAAAATTCCTTTCTGTGAACGTTCGTCAACTTCCATGGCAAAAAGATCTTCTCCTTTGTATTGGATAGTGCCTGATTCTACTACATATTCTTCGCGACCTGCAATGACATTTGCCAATGTACTTTTACCTGATCCGTTCGGTCCCATGATAGCATGCACCTCGCCAGGATTAACGGTGAGATTAAGGCCGTTCAAAATTGAATTGCCTGCAATGGAAACATACAATTCCGAAATTTGCAATAACGGTTTCATTTCTTTTATCTTAATG
>JBDSPM010000312.1:0-2897 GCA_039930325.1 Saprospiraceae bacterium | reverse complement strand
CACGAATTGCTTTTAAGAATGAAGGGTCAACTTTTGATTCGACTGGCGTCAATTTTATTATGAATCCTTATGATGAATGGTACGCCCTTGTGCGGGCTTTGGAGCTAAAGGAAGAGAAAGGCGGTTCAGTGACGGTCATACATTGTGGTCCGGCTGCAAATGAAGTGATCATTCGCAAAGCGCTTGCTATCGGTGCTGATGATGCAGTTAGAGTTGACATGGAACCTCTCTCTGCATATTCGATTGCCACTCAGATAGCTGCTTATGCAAAAGATCAATCATTCGACCTGATTTTGACCGGAAAAGAAACCATTGATTTCAACGAATCTATGGTAGGTGGCATGGTAGCCGAACTGATGGAGTTACCATTCATTTCGCATGTCAGTAAAATGGTATACAATGGTTCAAATCCTGTTTTGACAAGAGATATTGAGGGCGGAGTTGAAGAGATAGAAGTCACCGGGCCTTATGTGATTAGTGCATCTAAGGGCCTGGCTGAACAACGTATCCCAAATATGCGTGGCATCATGTCTGCAAAAACAAAACCTCTTCAGATCATTCAGGCTGTGACGGAGCCATCTCTTGCTGATTATATACACTTCCAGTCGCCGGTGTCAAAATCTTCAGTGAAAATGATTGATCCGAATGATATGGATGAGCTGGTCAGGCTGTTGCATGAAGTAGCAAAAGTAATTTGATAAAATTCGATTTGATTATACTAACGATATGGTATTAGTAGTAGCAGAAACGCTGGAAGGCAAGATCAGGAATGCATCTTTCGAAACCATTTATTACGGCTCCAAAGTGGCAGACATTCTGGGGACGTCCTGTCATGCATTAGTCCTCGGACCTTGTGCGGATGCAGCGCGAATGGGAGGCTACGGAGCAATGGAGGTAATGCATATTGAAGACGCTGTTTTAAGCTCATTTGACACGCAGGTGTATACAAAAGTCATTTCGCAGGTTGTAAAAGAGAGCGATGCACGTGTAGTCATCCTGGCTGACAGCTCAATTGGAAAGAGTCTCATTGGACGACTCTCTGTCGCATTAAAAGCTGGAGCTGTAAGAGGTGCCAATAAGCTTCCTGAAGTGAAGGACGGAAAGCTCACCGTTGAGAGACCGGTCTTTTCCGGCAAGGCCATTGCAACAGTTAAAATTAACTCTGATATAGCATTGATATCCCTTATGGGAAATACGCTGAAACCTCAAAATTCAGGGTCAGAGGCTGCTGTCAAAATAATGCATTTTGAAATTCCGGAACCCAAAACCAAAGTGATTAATGTAAGGAGGTCCGTAGGCATAGTGCCATTACCTGAAGCTCAAATAGTGGTTTCTGCAGGGAGAGGACTTAAGGATCCGTCAAATTGGGGCATAATAGAAGACCTTGCACAAGAGCTTGGAGCAACTACTGCATGCTCACGACCGGTTGCGGATAGCGGATGGAGGCCTCATCATGAGCATGTTGGCCAGACGGGAATCGCTATCAGGCCCAATCTTTATGTAGCGATAGGCATCTCAGGAGCCATTCAACATTTAGCGGGTGTAAACAGTTCTAAGGTTATAGTGGTTATTAATAAAGATCCCGAAGCACCTTTTTTCAAGGCTGCCGATTATGGGGTTGTTGGCGATTTATTTGAGATAGTTCCAAAATTTACCGAAGCATTGAAAAACTTCCATAGTGCTCATCATCATTAAGATGAAACTTAAGAAAAGATCAATATTTCTTTCAAAACTTCCCAATCGGCAATTTTGTATATATTTCGCATTACTCAAAGGATAAGTGGAAAAGATAGAATTATACATAGTCACCTTGACCCATAGCGTTACCCAATCAAGTAATTATGCGGTAGTGATGGGAGAGGTAGATGGCAATCGAAGGCTTCCTATCGTAATCGGTGGTTTTGAAGCCCAGGCGATTGCAGTTGCCATGGAGGGAATGGTACCATCCCGTCCCCTGACTCACGATCTTTTGAAAAATACGCTGGATACATTTGAAATAGAAGTAACTGAAATCCTTATCAATAATCTGGTAGAAGGTGTATTCCATGCCCGAATTGTATGCATGCAGCACAGCCGTGAATTTGAAATTGATTCCAGGACTTCTGATGCGATAGCTATGGCAGTACGCTATGGATGCCCGATATATACCTATGATTTTATATTAGATGCTGCAGGCGTCCGTATCGAGGATCCTCAACCCGGTGAGTCTGAAGAGATCAAGGAAGAACAAAAACCCAAAAGAAGGCGTCGGGGATATGCTGAATATTCCGTCGATGATCTTACAGCCATGCTTGAAAAAGTAATCGGAGAAGAAGATTATGAAAAAGCTGCAAAAATTCGCGACGAAATCAATAAGCGGAAAGAAGAAGGAAACAGCTAAATAGTGAAAAGCGAAGAGTGAAAAGTGAAGAATAAATCGTGAATCGTGAATCAAAAATTCCAGAGGTTGTGGAGTTGTGCAACCGCCCAAAAAAAAGGAAAAAAAAGTACAAAATACGAAATACGAAAAGTGAAGAGGGAAACAGCTAATTCGAATTATGAATTATGATTGTTGATTTCAAATGTTGAGCGGAGCCGAAACATTATTGTAGAATTTTTCAGCGGTCGCTGAGCGGCAGCGGTTACTGAGCTGCGCCGTGGTGAGCAGGATGGGTGAAAGAATGCGGGCGTCGAACCCATAGCACTAGGAAGATGTCGAGTAAGCCGAAGTATCGAAGCGAAACGATGAGAAATTGCTTAGGGAAGCAATTACCTCTTACCTCTTACCTCTTACCTCTTACCTCTCACGCCCACAGATTATACGGATAGACTCGATCTTCAAGCAAATCCTTCAGCCGGCTGCTGACAAACTCTTTGTCTTCCCTGTACGTCACACCGAACCATTCCGCATCTGAATG
>JBDSPM010000311.1:0-2914 GCA_039930325.1 Saprospiraceae bacterium | reverse complement strand
AAGCTCATCAGTGGGATGATGCAAAGATTTGGTTAGATAAATATGATCATCCTTTGTGGGCAAGATGGAGCAAAGAAGCACAGGGATCTGGACACGGCGGTATGGACTTTTATGTTATTCATTCATTTATTGAATCCATAAAACGGCAGGTGGCCACACCTATGGATGTGTATGATGCAGCTTGCTGGAGCGCTATCTCACCATTGAGTGAGCGATCTGTCGAGCTTGGAAACGAAACAGTGGAGTTTCCTGATTTTACAGGAGGACAATGGATGTATAGGAAACCGGAGTTTGCTTTTAATGATGAATATTAATAGTATAGGAAAATTAGCAGCGACAAAAATTTGATAAATTTGTAATGTCATCTAAATAACAACAACATCTTAGAAATAAATCAATCGGTTCATTTTCGTGCATTAGGTACGACATATAAAGTCCTAAGCGAATCAGTCGGTGGCAGTGCAGCAATAGTTGAGCATACACTGGATGCAAAGTGCCTTGGAGCACCTATGCACAAGCACACAAGGGAGAACGAAATATCATTCGTGCTTGAAGGTGAACTTTCAGTAATGCAAAATGGAGAAGTTCAAATTGCACGACCTGGACAATATATTGTCAAGCCAATGGGAATTTTTCACACCTTCTGGAATACAGGCGACAAGACCGTCCGCTTTATTGAAATCATTACCCCCGGAAATTTTGAATACTATTTTGCTGAATTAGCCCCTTACTTAATAAAAGGACAACCACCTCAAATGGATAAGGTTAGAGAAACAGCACAGAAGTATGGATTGGTAATTGACATTAATGCAACAGCAGCAATCATAGAAAAATACGGATTAACCAAGTTGCCTTAATTGTGGCCCTAAGAAAAAAATCTATCGCTCTTCAGAGTTTTACAAAAATATTCTGAGCCTTTAGGAAATTTAAAACCTGGTTGAAATGAGTATTATAAATTTCGACTGGCCAGGAAACTTACATAAAATCAACGTTCGGGCAGACGGTACGGCTTGACTGTTTATTAATTGGCTTTGCAGTCATAATAAAAATTCTCATCTTTAACTAAGTTCAGCACTTGACAGAAGCAGACAGTAAGCACGCATGATGGAAGAAATACTGGTAGAGCAAAGAAAAAACTCCAAAACATTTTTGTGTTTTATGGGGTTTTTGCATTTTCCGATTCAACTAATTTAAGCTAATTTCAATGAATTCAAAGGAAGGGGGCACCCCTCTTAGCATATTGCTTGCAGACGATGATTCGGATGATCGCTATCTATTTTACAAAGCATTAAAGGAAATACCTCTTGCTACAGAGCTCAGAACGGTTACAAACGGGGATGAGCTCATGGATTTCCTGAATAAAAACGCAGTGAATCTTCCGGATGTCCTTTTTCTTGACCTGAGCATGCCACGTAAAACGGGATTCGAATGTTTAATGGAAATAAAAGAAGATAAAAAACTGGAAGCATTGCCCGTAGTTATGTTTACAACGTCTTTTTCGCGAGGAGCTGAGATAGAGCAGAATTTGTCAAACAGGCTTTCAGGTATGGGAGCCCAGGATTATATCCGCAAGCCTGCTGGTTTCGAGAATCTCAAATCCACTCTTCATGAGGCGCTTATCAGAGTGATAGAAAAAGCCCGCCTGACAGCAGGGAAGTAGAATTTATAGTTTAGTTAAAATAGAACTATCAGATCGTGAATTTAAAACAAATGAATATCCTGCTTGCAGATGAAGATCTTGACGCTTGTAATTTATTTAAAAAGGCATTGGATATTGTGCCATTATTCACGCACCTTACTACGGTTCCTGACGGATTGCAACTGATGGAATACCTTTATGGAAATTCAAAAAATCTCCCTCATGTGCTTTTCCTTAACATCAATATGCCGCTCAAAACAGGATTTGAATGTTTATCTGAGTTAAAACAAACTGAAAACCTGAAAGATCTTCCTGTGGTCATGTTTTCAAACGCTACCTCACCGGATACAGTAAACACACTCTTTAAAAACGGAGCAGATATTTATATCCGCATGCCGGATAATTTTGCGGACCTTGTTCAGATCATTCACCATGCACTCCCTCTGGCTACTGAAAATATATTTTCAAATGGTAAATTAAAATATATCCTCAATTCATGAGTTTAAATCATGTGAATAGGGAAATACTAAGCCAGTCAGAGAAAATTTTGTGATCAAACTGCGAAGTGACGCAATTGTGTAAAGAATCTCACCTATAGGATCATTGAAAACAAGTATTTTGAGAAGATGACTACAAGCATATCAGATGAGTTGACAAATGCTTTAAAAGAACTGGCCTTTCAAAAGGAAGAGAAAGAAAAACTGGCAGCTGAGTTAATCATTGCCCACAAAGAACTTGCCTTTCAGAAAGAAGAGAAAGGAAAGCGGGCAGCGGAGCTGGGCATTGCTAACATAGAACTTGCCTTTCAAGACGATGAAAAAGGAAAACGAGCAGCAGAGCTTGGCATTGCTAATAAAGAGCTTGTTTTTCAGGACGAAGAAAAGGGAAAACGAGCAGAGGAGTTAAGCATTGCTAACAAAGAATTAATCTTTCAAAATGATGAGAAAGAAAAACGAGCTGCAGAGCTGAGCATAGCCAACAAAGAACTTGTCTTTCAAAACAATGAGAAAGAAAAACGGGCTGCAGAGTTAGGCATAGCCAACAAAGAACTTGTCTTTCAAAACAATGAGAAAGAAAAACGGGCAGCAGAATTAGGCATAGCCAACAAAGAACTTGTATTTCAAAACGATGAGAAAGAAAAACGGGCTGCAGAACTTGGAATTGCCAACAAAGAACTAGTCTTTCAAAATGCTGAAAAAGAAAAACGGGCTGCTGAGTTAGGTATTGCCAACAAGGAACTTGCTTTTCAAAATGATGAAAAAGAAAAAAGGGCTG
>JBDSPM010000310.1:0-4305 GCA_039930325.1 Saprospiraceae bacterium | reverse complement strand
GATTCTGGTAAAGCCAAACACATATATGAACCTGAGTGGAAAATCAGTTTCCTATTGGCTGCAAAAAGAAAAAATCCCTGTTGAAAATCTTTTAGTAATTGTCGATGAAATACAGCTTGACCTTGGTACGATTCGACTGAGAGGCAAAGGAACTGATGGAGGCCATAATGGATTAAAAGATATCCATGAGATATTAGGAACTTCTGATTATCCAAGGCTGCGCATTGGGATTGGAAGAAATTTTCCACCAGGGGGACAGATTAATTATGTTCTTGGAAAATGGTCATCGGATGAGCTCAAAGTTTTGCCTGATATTTTGGAAGCAGGTGCTGAAGGTGTCAAATCTTTTGTAAGCATAGGACTTAAAAGAGCCATGGAAGTTGTGAATGCATCCGCATCGCAGATCAAATCAAACAAAGGCTGAATTAATGCATGACCGTGACTTGCTCTTTCATCTCATGGTGAATCAGGTGCTCTAATCTTTCTAAGTACGCTTCGTGTTGGAGCTGAGGATGGTGCCCAATGGATTGAACATGACGAACATCAAGCAGTGCCTGGCTCAAATTTAAATTATCCTGCCGGCCATATATGCATTGTCCAAGACCCGCAAGTCTGTCTGCAAGATAAATCTGTTCGTATTGTCCTGGCGTCGGGCAAATGATGGCTTTGTGTCCCGTTTTCGCGAGATCCATCAATGTGGTGTAGCCACCGCGCGAGATGACAACTTCCGTTTCTTTCAAAAGGTCAGATAATTCTATTCGCGACAGGTACTGATAGATGGTCAGGTTTTTTTCTTCACGAACTTTTTCACTTTCTCCCGGACGTCCACAGACCACCGCATATTTTCCATTCAATGAAGACAATTGTTTGATGACCAATTGTTCGAAATGCGTTCGCTGAGGTTCAGGTCCTGATATCACCGCTACAGCATCATACTTGCCTGGATTGGATATGCATGATAATTCAGAAATGATGCCTAAATAGAATTTTGGAATTGGCTCGGTAGACATGCCTGACAAATCACCGGTGATATTGACTGGGGGTGTCTCATCAGGTATCCATATTTCTGAAAAATTTTTACACCAGGACCTGATTTGTCTCCGTATATATACATCGAGTAATTTCTGTCCTGTAAAAATCTGGAGCTGATGTGTGATCATAGCTGATGGAATGGAATCATGATAGCAGCCATATCGGTTGTCAGAAATGATGGCTTCAATTTCATGCCGCTCTACAATCACTTTTGTAAGTTCATGTTCGGTTTTCATGGCTTTGAGCATGCTGCGGCCATGTTTCAGCATATTGAAAGGCATATAACGGCTTCCATAGAATATTTCATATCCCGGAAGCTGGAGCACCATCCGGTCAGGCAGTTCTTTGCGCAACATGGAAAGCGCTTCCCCATCAGAAGCACATAATACTTCGTGTCCGGAAGACAGGTATTTTTTGATCAGAGGCAGAGACCGGCTTGCGTGGCCAAGACCCCAGTTAAGCACTGGAAAGAATATCTTCACTTCTACTCTATTCGATTCGTCTAAAGTAAATGAATTTTGAAGACCCGGTATTGCTTTCAGGAGGTAAAATGAATGATAAATTGTGTTGAACCGGATTTTACATCTGTTGAGGCAGAACTTCTTACTGCGCAAATTTGGGAATCCAGGTCAAAGCGATAAGCTTTGCTTTGTTTTTGGCTTCTTCAGCATTTAATCCTGTGAAGTTTTCATCTACGGCCTTATTAAAAAGTTCCAGCCACCTGTCGAAGTGTGCGGACACCAATGGTACTTTTTCATTAAGCTTTCTGTGTACTTCAAAAGGATTTCCCTGGTAACTCTCACCACCAAGCAATAAAAATTCCCAAAATGCATACATTCTTGGAAGATGATGTGACCAGTTTACATTTGCTACTTCATTGAAAATATAGCCTATGACATCATCCTGCTTCACCCGATCATAGAATGCATTGATCAGAATTTTGATGTCTTCCTCAGTTGTTATATCAGACATTATCAGATGTGAGATGTGAAATTTGAGATGTGAGTGTCTTGTCCTGTCATAGGTTGACAGATGTGAGATGTGTATTTTGCTGTCGCTCATCCATATTCGTGAAGCGTCAATCGTGAGACTATTAGCCTAAAAAGTATCTTGCAAAACTTTTAATTGCCACGGCTTTTAAGCCGTGGTTAAGAATAAAAACATAATTCGGCTTTAGCCACTTGAAAAGAAATCAATTGCATTTATTAAATCAATATTGATTTCAATTCTCTATTTGCCCCTAAATCCCCTAAATGGGGACTTTTTCCGTTCGTTATTCGTTATTCATTCCCGCATACTGCGGGATCCTCGTGCTGAGCGGAGTCGAAGTATTCGCTGCGCTCGATATTCGTTATTCGTTATTCAATAGAGTCTGATCTCATCGTTGTTCTTGTCGTAGAACTTATACTCATGAAGACTAAAATCCGAATTAGCCGATATACGAATCCATCGTTGATTTTTCCACCACCATTTGTGCTGGAAGTTTGGAAATCCCTGTTTCAGGAATGCGTTGATATACGGATGTACCTCGATGTGGACATGTGTTTTAGCTCTGCTCTGCTGAATGTATTCCAGATCCCGTACAAGATCATCAGTGATCAGGATGGATGGATTTACTTTTCCGGTCCCACTGCAGGTATAGCATACTTCAGTGGTATCGATTTTAACTTCCGGACGGACACGCTGCCTGGTGATTTGCATCAGTCCAAATTTGCTAAGCGGAAGGATCGTATGCTGAGCTGTATCGCGCTTCATCATTTCCTTCATGTGCTTGATGAGTTCAGCCTTATTTTCGGGGCTGCGCATATCTATGTAGTCAATGACGATGAGTCCGCCAATATCTCGTAACCTTAGCTGACGAGCAATTTCTTCTGCGGCTTCAAGATTAACAGCGACTGCGCTGCTTTCCTGGTCTTTGCGCTGCATCTTTGGTCCGGAGTTGACATCGATGACGTGCATGGCCTCAGTCGATTCGATCACGAGATAGGCCCCGCTCGGAAGAGTTGCCGTCTTACCGAATGAAGATTTGATTTGCCTGTTGACACCATAGGTATCAAACACTGGCTTTTTGCCTTTGTATAATGATATTATATCTTTTTTAGCCGGAGCAATATTGTCAAGGTAATCATGGATATTATCGTAAATCTCCTTGTCATTGACGATAATATTGGTGAAGTCATCATTCAGCATGTCTCTGAGGATAGAGCTTGTCTTATCCAATTCGCTAAGCAGCTTGGCAGGTAGCTGTCTCTTGTAAAGTTGTTTGTGGATCTGGCTCCATTTGTCCAGCAGCTCTTTGAGCTCCTCATGCAGATCAGCCACTTTTTTACCTTCTGCTGCCGTACGCACTATGATTCCAAAATTCTTTGGCCGTATAGATTCCACCAGGAGCTGCAATCTCTTGCGCTCTTCCTGGCTGCTGACTTTTTTCGATACCGCAATGGTATTGCTGAAAGGAGTGAGCACGATAAACCGTCCCGGAATAGTGATCTCACAACTGAGGCGTGGCCCTTTAGTTGAAATGGGTTCCTTAAGGATCTGAATGAGGATATTCTCATTTTTCTTCAGGACCTGGTCGACCTTACCTGTTTTTATGATCTCAGGCTCGAATTCGAAGTTGTCCAGCAATGAAGTCTGCTGTTTGCCCTGAATGCTGTCCTCGGTAAATTTCATTACCGTCCTGAGCTTTGGTCCCATATCCGTGTAATGAAGGAACGCATCTTTGCGATGGCCTATATCCACAAAAGAAGCGTTGAGGCTGGGCATGAGCTTCTTGATTTTCCCAAGAAAAATGTCACCAACAGAAAAGTTCGTCTTTGTCTTCTGTTGATGTAACTCCACCAGCTTTTGATCTTCCACAAGCGCTATCTCAACTCTTGTGGGCGAACCCTGGACGATTAATTCTTTGTCCATAAAAATACCCTATATGCTCTTGGCATACACAGCAGTCGTAAGTCCTCTTAAGTGTAATCAAAACAACTTTCTGAACGCATCCGCCTCAGGTGGAGGATCAGGCATTGATTGACGGCAATAGGGTATATCGATCTTAATGCAGCGATGATACACCGGGGCTGGGATTATCCTGAGTGGTCAGGATAGAATAGAGGGCATTTTTTTGTCCCAGCGATTCCGGTGGCGTTCTTCATATCAGAACGTTAATATCGTAGACATCGGACTGCTTTGATGCCGGTTAAAAAAAATGCTTATCTATTCTTTTTTTTGTGTCTGTTTTTTCTCAGACGTTTTTTTCGCTTATGTGTAGCGATTTTATGT
>JBDSPM010000309.1:0-6774 GCA_039930325.1 Saprospiraceae bacterium | reverse complement strand
TTGAAAAATCCATGCTTCACAATCATGAAGCAATTGATGCTTTGTTGCAAAAAGCATTGGATCAGATGAAAAGCCAGGGTGCTATAATTGTCGAAGTTGATTTCATGAGCAAATACCAGGCCTTGGGAAACAAGGAATTTTCAATTATGAAATACGAATTTAAGGATGGACTGAATCGCTACCTCGCATCATCAAACAGTAAAATGAAATCGCTGGAAGATGTCATCAAATTTGATAAGGAAAATGAAGCTACAGCGATGCCTTATTTCAAGCAGGAAATCATGGATAGCTCACAGATCACAGGGGATATCAAAAGCAAAGGGTATGCAGAAGCTATGACCGGGCTTCCTGCCATCCGGAAATTTCTGGATGATGTCCTTACAAAAAATCATCTTGACGCATTGTGCGGACCCTCTACTGGTCCGTCGTGGACCATTGATCTGATAGCAGGAGATCATTGGACAGGATACGGCGCTTACGGCCCTGCTGCTATGGCGGGATATCCGTCCATAACAGTTCCGATGGGACTCGTTATGGAATTGCCGGTAGGAATTTCATTTTTGGGGCGTCCTTACGACGAACCGGGTTTGATATCGATTGCTTATGCGTATGAGCAAGCTTCGAAAAACTGGGCGGCACCGAAATATTTGCCTTCTTTTCCGTCAAAATAAGATCCTAAAGGTGATCTTTTACAGGCCGTAGGGATAGTGGTGCCACGAGTACTCGTGCCACGAGGTCTTAACGTATTGATATTCAATGGCCCCAAAAAGGTAATCGCATACTCTTTTTGAACTAGAACCACTAAATTTAGGAGCAAATATGAAAATCATCCTGCTCATTGGTATTGGCAGCTTTATCGGAGGTGTTTCTCGATATCTGCTTTCTCAATTGGTACAGCAAAAAACGCTGAGCACATTTCCTTACGGGACTTTACTGGTAAATATCCTGGGTTGCCTTTTCATAGGGATCGTATTTGGATTAGCGGCAAAGGGAAATATGTCACAGGAAATGAAACTGTTTTTTGCAACTGGTTTGCTGGGAGGATTTACTACATTTTCTGCATTTTCAAATGAAACGATTACCTTATTCAATACCGGCCATTCTACTCAGGCAGCTTTGTATGTATTTGCAAGTGTTGTGATAGGATTGGGAGCGACGGTTTTGGGATTGATGGTTACTAGATTTATTTTATAATTAATGATCCCTTTTTTCTATTTTCTTATCCCACTGTGCTCCTATCACTTCCTCATCCAGCTTAATGTATTGAATGAAATCATTTGCATCCCCTTTTGCCGGGTCTTTTTGCACTAAGTAATACTGTTGATGAGGGGAGATCTTTTTTTTCAACTGAATTCCAAAACGATCATATTTTTTCATCCACTCATTTATTTCTACTCCTGGTTTTAGCTGCACGATGACATCCGTTTTGATTTCTTCCGGCTCGAATGGCCGCAGATCCGTTTTTACCCATCGACCTTCTGTGACTATGTGATTTAATTTTTCAAAAACACGTGACAGGGATGTAGAAAATTGCTTTTGCACTGTAAGCATGCGGTCCTCTTTGGGATGATGATACATAAGACTTAACTGTGGCAGGTCGGCTATTTCCGGTTGCTTGCGCAGATCCTCGTGCCACCAGGCATCTGATTCAAGTAGCGAAAGCAAATGGCTCACAACATTCTGGTCTAGTGGTGCTGAATACCATCCCGGCTCAAGCAGAGTGGCTTTCACATTTATCAGCCCACTGTGATCGGGAAGAAGATAAAAAGCATAAACAGGACATTGGCCAAAGCAGGGCCCGCGCTCATATTTCAGGATCCATGATTTGATGCCTTGAGTTTTAGAATCAGGCATAGTGACTTTTTTTGAAGATTTGCATGCGGTGGCTATCAGGAAAAGGGAGATAATAAATATCAGGCTGATTTTCATATGTGGAGGCATCGTTAGGTGTGAATCGTGAATCGTGAATCGTGAATCAGGAGTTGTGAGTTGTGGATAGTAATTTCGTATTTCGTATTTCGTATTTATTAATTATTAATTATTATTCACTCTTCATTCTTTACTTTTCTCTTTTCACTCTTCTCTTTTCACTCTTCTCTTTCAATAGGTTACAACTTTTCTGATTTTTTCATTTTTTCCATTTGATATCCGGACAAAATAAATTCCACGTGCGTATAAATTTAATTTCAGCAAATACGTCTGGCTATCATTCCAATAATCTTTTAGGACCAACCGACCATCTGCTGAAAAAACTTCTATAGTACTATTGCCGGAAAATGCAGAGGGATGATAAATCACATATTGTTCAGAATTCCGGTCAAAGGCCCAGATTAATTCGTCATACCATTTGTTAAAAGGTTGTACCTCATCATGACAAGGATTGCCAGTACCCAGGTTTGGATAGAATGCATCTATCGAAGCTTGCATGCGTTCTGCCTGTCCATGTGTAAATGCTGCGAGGCATCGATCATCTGTCAGATCCATAAAATCCTGGTACATATTGTTTACACCACATGACATTTGGGTTCCGGAAGGACAATCAAAATAAGGTCCGTCCTGATTGGGGGTATCCTCCACCTCATCGCTGTCGGTGCAACTGTGTTCATCATTGCCCCAGATGTGGATCAGGCCAAAAAAATGCCCCATTTCATGCGTCAATGTATGACCACCTGAATAAAACGAATGTGCCGATGCTTCACCAAGCGAACCAAAAGACCGATGATCAATCACAACACCTATCTCTTCAGGATATGGGGCCATCCCAGGAAAAAATGCAGAGCCAAGAAAGTCTCCGTATTCACAAACCCAGATGTTGATGTATCGAGTAGGATCCCAACCGTTCTTCCCGCCTAACGCATCAAAATGAACGTTTCTTCGTCCCCCCTGACCCGAATGCTGTTCTCCGATGTTTGGTAAGGTGGTGAATGTATATGTAATTCCATCCGTCGGCTTCCCGGCAGGATCAGTTGTAGCAAGACAAAATCTTATACCTGTGTCAGTCACAAGAGGCTCAAATTCTTTTTGAAGTTTAGAGATGTTATTTCCTTTCCCGGCAAAATCATTGTTCAGCACATCAATTTGCTCAATGACCTGAGTATTTGAAATAACAATTGAAACTTCCGGTAAAACAATATGCACCACTACCTGGTACCATATTTCTGCTCGGTTGCGAATAAGAGGGTGCAATTCCTGCTCGCGAACTTTTTGAAGAAATGCATCATAATTCAGCGTGTCATCTTTCGTAATAAATTGATCATAAGCGTTGCACCATCCGGTCTGTCCTGTAGAAAGACGGGAAATACAAATCAGGCTGCTAATGATGAATAAACGAATGTGCATGCTGAATTCAAAATTAAAGGAAAATGCCGGACTGTCCTCAGAAGCCAAACGTATCGTAATTATTCCGGTTATATGGAAACTTGAGGAAATCGAATGATCCGGGCTTCACACCAAGATGAAATGAATATGTTCCCCGTGTAGGTTGAAAGTTGAAAGACAGCTGCCAGCAATGAAGGTCTCTCGCGAGCCCAATATCCGGATAGGTAAGTTGCTTTGATTGGAAGTCATAACCAATATTTCCCACCTGGATAGACCAATTGGGAGTAATCTGCATGCTGCCGACCATGTTGATGTCATTGGTGGTGAGAAATGTTGTGTCGCGTCCCTGCATCCAGACACGCGCAATCCCCATTTCATGATTGATTGAAAAGTTGCTGAGCAAATTAAAAAACTTGTCTCCCTTGACAGGCAACTTTTTGGTATTGGATACTGGACTCGGTCCTGACTGAGGATGATCACTTTCAGTTGCCTGTTTATTAAATAGATCCAATATTTGCTTGAATGTAATCCGGCTTGAAAGACGAAGCCTAAGGTTTTCAAATCGTAATAATTTTCCATCGGATTCAATGTAGGGCTTCGGATTCAAATGGAAATTATCAATGCGCCCGTAGAATGAATAGGTCGCACCTACAGTTAATGTGGTAATGCCTTTGAAAAACCTTGTATTACCGCTGATATTCAAGGGACTGAATTTGAATTGCTTCGCAGCCATATTATAGCTGCCTGACATCGCGATATTGTCAAACAGTTTTAATTTCTTTTCAGTACTATCTTTTTTACTGTAATATTTGGCTTCGAATAAATTGTTGATGGAGTAATTAATATTGGCCTGTTCAATATTTATGGGTTGTACAGAATACAAAAGTTGCTGAGATCCGGGAGAACCAAGACTTTGGAATCGACTGTACTGATAGAGTGAATCATCTTTTATGCTTCTTTGCAAATACTGAAAATAGCTAGGCGGCGATTTCGGAGTATATGAAAATCCAATGCTTGGCTTGATGACATGTCGAATACCTCTCAACCATCCTTTCTTGAATTGATGCGTTCCAAACAACTGTGTATTCATGTTGAGACTAGCTGACATAGTCCGGAAAGCCTGAAATCCCGAATTAAATTTTTCATCTATTCTACCGAAATTAACAGTATCAAGCCGGGTAAAGGCAAAAGTACTATCCGGATTGAAAATGGAATCAAGCTTTACAAAAAGCGTATCATTCGGATCAAACCTGAAATTCTTTTCGATGGTTTTAAAAAACCACGTTTCACCATAATCAATCGATGGCGTAAAATTGAAATATTTCAGCACATTAAAATTGACATTAGCACTGGCTTTATGTTGTGCGCCCCATTGTGCATTTTGCCAGGTTTCCTTATCGAATAGTGTAGTATCTGTTCCAACGATTTGTGACCGTCCTGATCCTGAATATTGAAAGGCAATTTTTTCATACCATTGTTCCGGGCCGGTTCTCTTTTTGTTTTTAAAAGGATAAATCCGGTTAAGTCTGAAATTAAGATCAGGAGCATTGATTGTGACGAGATGGGATCGCGTATTCTGGCTATGGTTAAATGAGGCTGTGAAGGAATACGGTTTGCCCGGAAAAATTTTGCTATAATTAAAATTAGATGAATATGTATTAGTCAGTGCGCTGGCAGCATCATTATGATTCAGCGATTGATAATCATTCGTTTGGATATTAATACTTCCACCTATAGTCTGATATGGATTCGATTTTGGATCCTGGTTGTGCGAAAGCCGTACCGAAAATGATTTGTCTTGACTGGTCAGGTATGAATCGCTTGCCTCCGTTATCCGATTTGAATATCCGAGATTCACGGTACCCCTGTATTTATATTTCCTGACATAATTTGAATTGAGGCCCAGGCCCCATGATCCATTGAAATAAATATCGCCGGTCACTTTTACATCAGCCCAGTCTTTGACTGGAAAATAATAACCAAATTCCTTTAGCCCAAAGCCCCATCGTTCAGAACGTTCGTAATCTCTCGGAAAAATAATCCCCGCATGCCGAGTTTCTGATATCGGATAAAATCCAAATGGAAGCCATAGCGGTGTGGGCACTCCAAAAAGTTCCAGGTGGGATGGACCCACCACGGCAAGCTTATCGGGTATCGTTTTAACCTTACTGGCTCGAATACCATAATGTGGATGCTCCGCATTGCAGGTGGTGATCAACGCACCTTTGTTGTACAGTATGTCGTCCTGGTGTAATGAATCAGATCCTCCGGATACAAATTTTGTTGCATCCCCATGAATCAATAAGTCACTCTGCTTCGTAAGGACATTGTATATAAATCCTTTGCGTGTTTTAAAATTGTAGCGCATTTTTTCCGCAGTAAAATTTTGAGTTCCCATATTGAATTCTGGTTTTCCAATAAGCTTGCCCAAACTATCAACCCTTCCTTCAGCAGTAGCAATGCTGCTGTCAAGGTTCACTACGATATAGTCCGCATTTATTGACAAATCCTTATACCGGACATATGCCTTTCCGTAGAGATAAACTTTATGCGATTGATTGTCGAGGTAGTTAGAATCAATGGATCCATACTCAATTTTAGAATCAATGCTGTCCGGGGACATTACAATGATTGCTTTCTGATCATGCGACGAAGTATCCGAAGGGAAAGCTTTGATCCTAGCTGAATCTTCCGGAAATGCAATGATGAGTGGATTTTCTTTCTGGGCATCAGCATGTTGGATCCCGGAAAGAGAGAATAGAAAAATTGTAGATATGGAGATTATAGACCTCAATCTGCTTGGGCGAGTACGTAAGATTAAAAAATAAGCAATGGTAAGCTGTCGTTGAATTTAACTTCTGACCACAAAGCCTGCAGGCGGGTTTCCGGAGTACTTAAAATAATATACAAAGAGCATGTGAACATATACTTACATATTATTACTTTTGCTAATGCAACCCACTTGTTCAAAGGTATGAAAGTTTGTTACCGTTCTAAAACGTCGCTCCTCCGCCTCTCGTCAGTCACATCACTGGTTTTAACCTTATTTTTAGGTTTCACAGTACCGCTGGCAGCCCAACACCCCTATAAAATCAGCAAAATTGTGCTCGATGCCGGCCATGGAGGAAAGGATCCGGGATGCCATGGAAATGATACCAGGGAAAAAGAAATCGCTCTGGCTATCATTCTGGATTTGGGTAAAAAAATTAAAGCCAAATACCCTGATGTACAAGTGATCTACACCCGTGAGACTGATGTCTTCATACCCTTAAATGAACGTGCAGCCATAGCCAACCGCAATAAAGCTGATCTTTTCATCTCAGTTCATTGCAATTACATGGGGTCGCGCAATCATGCTACAGGTACCGAAACGTATGTGTTGGGCCTTCATCGGGCTGAAGACAATCTACAGGTTGCCAAGCGTGAGAATGCTTCGATTTTACTTGAAGACAATTA
>JBDSPM010000308.1:0-5001 GCA_039930325.1 Saprospiraceae bacterium | reverse complement strand
TGGGGACAAGGCATGCCTTGTCCCCACATCTTTTTTTTGCCAACCCCTCTTAAGGTTCATTTAACAGTGGTATCGCCCTTTGGCCCCTGATTTTTCCCTAATTTTATACCCATATCGCTCTATTTATGAGAAACAAGTTTATTGCATTCGCTATCCTTTGCTTTTCGACAGCTACTCTCATCGGACAAGGCATTGAATTTTTTCACGGCACATGGGAAGAAGCCATCCAAAAAGCGAAAGCAGAGGACAAGCTCATTTTCGTCGATGCATTCACTACCTGGTGCGGGCCCTGCAAGAACATGGCTGCAAATACATTCCCGAATCCGGAAGTCGGAAAATTATTCAACCAGAGTTTCATCTCTATGAAGATCGATATGGAAAAGGAAATGGGCCTTGAATTCCGGAAGAAACATGATGTTTCAGCCTATCCTACTTTATTTTTCCTGGATTATGATGAAGTAGAAGTGTTGAAATCTGTTGGCGGCAGAGCTCCTGCAGATCTGATCAAAACTGCTGAATCGGTTCTGGCCAAATACGACAAAAGCACAAAATATGAAGTCGCGTATAAGGCCGGAGATCGCAGCTATCAATTGGTTTATGACTATGTAGCAGCCTTAAACAAATCCAAAAAACCATCGGTTAAGATCGCCAATGATTACATTACTGATCAAAACGACTTAACCACTCCTGAAAATCTCAAATTCATCCTTGAAGCTGCGTCGCAGGTCGATTGTCATTGTTTTGAGCTTCTTGAAAAATACAAATCGCAGATCAGTAAGGTGACTTCAGATGATCTTGTACTGGAAAAAATCAGAACAGCTTGTTCCAATACAGTTCAACGCGCCATAGAATTTGAGTCGCCGGAATTAGTAGCTCTGGCTACGGATGCCATGAAGCGGAATATTCCTTCTGAGGCTGAGATGTTTCATATCAAAAGTGATATCCAGTTTGCGCTTGCCCTGCATGATATGAGCAATATCCAGGAGCTGGTCACTACCTATTCGAAGAAATACATTAAAAATGATCCGGCCAGTCTCAATCAGCTTGCACTTGATTTGAATAAATACGCAGCGGACCAAAAAGTGTGTCTTGATCTGGCTATCATGCTGGCAGAAAAAGCTGCGAAGGACGATGATCCAAAATATGTCCTTACGTATGCCCAGTTGGTTAATAAATCAGGTAATAAGCAGGAAGCTATTCACATACTTGATGAGGCTATTAAGAAATACAAACCGGAAGACCAGGAGAACAAGGACCTGCGGGCGCTGGTGGCGCTGAAGAGTAAGATTGAAAACGGATAGTGCGTCGTATCTGCCCCTTCGAAATTTCCTTGAAATTTCTCTCCCCTGCGTTTCTCCACTTGCTTCGCTTCGTTTCGAAAACGCCGGGGTTTTTAGGTTTTTTTTTCTTTTCTAAACTTTCTAAACTTTTAGCACCGAAGGTGCTGAATCTAAACTCTCTAAACACAACCTCCCGTGTCAACTTCTTTCTCCACGGTTGACTCTCCACATATAGTAAATCTTCCTAATAGGTTATCTTTACCCTTCGATTCAGCAAGAGCACATGGCCAGGAAGAAATCATTGGAGAGAGAGAAAAACCACGCAGGTGAACACACCGGCCTGACATATCTCAACGGGATGTATGAAGATTATTTCCTGGATTATGCTTCTTATGTCATTCTCGAGCGTGCCGTTCCGGATCTCCGTGATGGACTGAAGCCTGTGCAGCGCCGCTTGCTGCATGCGATGAATGAGATACATGATGGCCGCTATCACAAAGTGGCAAATATCATCGGGCAGACCATGCAGTTCCATCCACATGGTGATGCAGCGATCGGAGATGCCCTGGTCAATCTCGGGCAGAAAGATTTACTGATCGATACACAAGGCAATTGGGGTGATGTGCGGACTGGTGACAGCGCTGCTGCGGCGAGGTACATTGAAGCCCGGCTCACAAAATTTGCGCTCGAGGTGGCTATCAATCCACAGACAACTCCATGGCAGGTATCATATGATGGCCGAAGGAATGAACCTATTACTCTTCCTGTAAAATTTCCCCTGGTGCTTGCACAGGGTGTAGATGGAATAGCAGTAGGCCTTGCAACGAAGATTTTGCCTCACAATTTTATTGAGCTCATCCAGGCTTCTATCAAAGTTCTTGAAGGAAAAAGATTTAAGCTCTTTCCCGATTTTCAGTTAGGTGGCTTAATTGATGTAAGTGATTACCAAGGAGGCATGCGCGGTGGAAAAGTGAGGGTCAGAGTTCGCATTGACAAGATTGATAAGAGTAATCTCGTGATCCGTGAGATTCCATATGGCGTGACAACAGTTGGCTTGATGGATTCTATCGTCAAAGCAAGTGAAAAAGGCCAGATCAAGGTCAAAAAACTTAGCGACAACACTGCGGCTGAAGTTGAGATCATGATCGAGCTCCAGCCGGGAATTTCTCCGGATCAGACGATCGATGCCTTATATGCATTTACAAATTGCGAAGTCTCCATATCGCCCAATGCATGTGTCATCAACGATATAAAGCCTGTATTTCTGTCTGTTGATGAAATGCTGAGGCTTAGCACGATCAATACTCAGGAGCTATTAAGACAGGAACTGACTATTCGACTCGGGGAGCTGGAGGAAAAATGGCATTTCGTCAGCCTTGAAAAAATATTCATTGAGAAAAGGATCTACCATGATATCGAGGAATCCGAAACCTGGGAAGATGTCCTGCTGATGATCCGGAAGGGTTTGGCGAGATTTATTTCCACACCTTCTTCTAAAACTAAAACAGACAAGCGTCTTGTCCTTCATCGCGACATTACAGAGGATGACATTATCCGGTTGACTGAAATAAAAATCAAGCGCATTTCAAAATACAATTCCTTCCTGGCAGATGAGGGCATCATCCATATTGAAAATGAATTGAAACAGGTCAGGCATGATCTGAAACATCTCACGGAATATGCGATCGCTTATTTCCAGCGGCTTCTTGAAAAATATGGAAAAGGAAAGGAAAGAAAAACAGAGATCACAACATTCGATACCATTCAGGCCACTAAAGTGATCGCCAATAATGCCAAATTGTATGTTGACCGAAAAGAAGGATTCGTTGGATATGGTCTGAAGAAAGATGAATTCATCATTGATTGCAGTGAGATCGATGACATCATTGCATTCCGCAAGGATGGGAAGTTTATGGTCTCCAAAATTGCAGAGAAGGTTTTTATGGGGAAGAATATCATCCATGTTGATGTATTCAAGCGTGGTGATGAGCGCACGACCTATCACCTGATCTATGTGGATGGCGCATCAGGAAAATCGTATGCAAAACGGTTCAATGTCACATCCATCACCCGTGATAAGGAATATGATCTGACGAAAGGAGATAAGGAATCGAAGGTTTTATACTTTTCTGTCCAACCGAATGGTGAATCGGAAAGAGTGGAGATTCAATTGACGCCCGGCTCAAAGGCACGTAATAAAGTATTTGATTTTTATTTTGAAGAGTTGGCGATCAAGGGACGTAGTGCTGCAGGAAATATTGTGACTCGATACCCGGTGCGGAAAGTCTCCCAAGTGGAAGTTGGTAAGAGTACGTTGGGTTCGCAGAAATATTGGTATGATGAAGTGAATGGGCGTTTCAATAAAGATGAACGCGGGAAATATTTGGGCTCGTTCGATACGGGAGATCAATTGCTCCTGATCTATGTAGATGGAAGTTATGAAATCGCGGAGTTCGATCCTTCAGGTAAGCTTGATATTAAAGATCTGATGTATGCAGGCAAATTCAAACTTAAGGCTGCCGTGTCGGCAGTGTACTTCGAAGGGGAGAAGCAATGGACGATGGTCAAGCGGTTCCTCATCGAAACAACCACCATCGGTCAACGGTTTAAATTTATTTCCGAGCACAAGGACTCTAAATTGAATTGGGCTTCACTTGAAGAGGATCCGACATTGGAATACGGATACATGAGCCA
This sequence comes from Saprospiraceae bacterium, assembly GCA_039930325.1. Classification (GTDB taxonomy): domain Bacteria; phylum Bacteroidota; class Bacteroidia; order Chitinophagales; family Saprospiraceae; genus Opimibacter. The sequence continues at coordinate 1,027 of JBDSPM010000308.1, read as the reverse complement.
GCGTCAAAAGGTCACCGAGGAATTGCAACCTGCCGAATTTATCGAAGTGAAAGGTTGGAAAGCACTTGGTAATAAGCTGGTGGATAAAAAACTGATTAGCATTAAAGATCAGGCTTCTGGAGGCTCATCTCAGGATAAGGATAGCAGCGAGGATATGGAAGAAGCAGAAGAAGAAAAACCGACGAAATCTGTACAGGCTGAATTATTTAATGCAACTTCAAAAAAAGAAGCTAAACCAGGTAAGTCTGCTACGCCTCATAAATCAAAAGGTAAGAATGCGAAAGAGGATGGATACCTGATGGCAGGGGATACGATTGAGTTTGATTTCTAAACTGCAAATCTCGCACATTAATTTCAATAATAAATTTGACAAATATAAGCTCCCATGTTACTAAGAATCCAGGAGGTTGATCTGATAATTTAATGGAGCAGTCCCCTTTACCCAGAATTCTTTCAGATTTCCACAGTACTTTTTACTTTCATGCTCTGTACCCAAAAACTTACGGTCAATTTTTGTGTTTAAAATGAATGCCCCTTAAAGAACTATAATACAAGTGACCAGAAACGAAATCATTGAAAACGGGTGGGTTGAAAAATATGTTTTAGGCCTGACTTCAGAAGTGGAAAGTTCTGAGGTAGAACGCCTTGCTAACCTTTACCCGGAAGTACAGGACAATATCAACCTGGCGCGTAATAAAATCTGCGGGACCTTCAATCGCAGCCTGACACAGCCCGCACTCCGCGACGCATTGATGAACAAGCGCAAGATGATGGTGCTCACTATCCTTGGCGTTGCGGTTTTTTCGCTTGGCTTTGCTTTCCTGGCACGTGAGCATTTTTCACTCAGAGCAGAATATAATGAAAAAGGCAAGATCCTGGCTATTGGAGAAGCTAAATTGTCTCAATTGAATTTATTTGCTCAATCTACTTCCGAGCAATCCGATTTTATCCATTCTCCTGAAACGAACAGAATTAAGCTTACTGGCACCGGTTCTTATCCTGGAGCCGAAGTGGTGGTGTTTAGGTC
>JBDSPM010000307.1:0-2571 GCA_039930325.1 Saprospiraceae bacterium | reverse complement strand
AAACAAGATTATTGACTGTTGCCCTTGAATCATCCTTTTGCTTCAGGTAATTGTCATTTGGATCATTTGGATCTTCAGTTGGATTGGCAATGGCCCTGTTGCCATTATCCCGGGTAAAATCTAAAAGGCCATTTTGATAATAAATACCACCTACGAGTGCATTATTCTCACTGATCGAATATTCAATTCCCGCACCAAAGCCCCAAAATACATTGACCACTGAAAGGTCCTTATAAATATTTTCCCTGTCAAACTTCATGACATCCGTCTCAATCGTAGCCCTCCCCCTGGTCAGAAAAGCGAAATTGAATACAGGCGCTTCTACGAAATACCTGATGTAGCCTATTTCCTTTGAACGGATCTTAAGTCCCAATGGAATTTCAACATATTGCAGACTATACCTGATCCTGGTGCCATCAGGCAATGGCTTGTCACCGGTCTGCAGCATAGGATCGCTCAAATCCGATTTTGGAAGATAATTTCCGCCAATGTCATACTGAAATTCACCTCCTTCATGAAAAGCAAGATTAATTCCCGTCGTGAAGGAATAATTATCCTTAAAATAAATATCGACCGTAGATCCCAACTTGATGCCGAAGCTCCCGCCGTTCTTGACGATCTGGTTGTCATTATTACCTATCCAGGAGATCATCGGGCTTGTCTGAAAGCCAATACGAAGGTCCCTGTCCTGTCCTTTCATTCCAACTAATGTGCTAAACAACACAAGGCTGGTACACAATATCTTTGCAACTGTTCGTTTCATAGTCTCAATTTGTCCGGGGCTATCAATATAAATGCAACTACCACGATGAAGTTCATTATCACCACGAAATGGGCCGTTTGCTTTTTCCTGGTCTGTCTGTTCATCTTATCATGTCATCGCGATAAGGCTACAAATATACCGGATGTGTCTGATATACATGTTGACCTGGATGTAAATCGCTTCGAACAGCTCCTCCTGGAGGATACCACAATGGATGAGGTGCGCTTGCAGAAATTGATGGATCAATATCCCGCCTTCTCGAGGATCTTCTTCGAACAGGTGATGCCTGCCGAGGGTGATATTAAAATCAATACGGACCAGGAGACGCGTTTAAAAAATATCCTGAACTGGATGCACCAGCCTTCTACCAGGTGGTTATATGATACAGTGCAACAGATATTTCCTAAACTTAATAAGGTTGAAAAAGATCTTCGATCTGCTTTCACGTATGCGAAATATTATTTTCCGGACAAAAAAACACCCCGGGTTTATACCACCATTTCAGATTTTGGATACTTCCCTTTTATTTATTCAGAAGATAGCCTGACGGATGGACTTGGGATCAGCCTTGAGATGTTTCTCGGCGATACATTTCCTTATCTTAAATACACTGGGCTGAATAATGCATTTTCAGATTACCTCACGAGGTCATACAACAAGGATCATATAGTCAAACGCACTCTGGAAGTCTGGGTTGATGATCTTGTCGGTCCGCCGGGTGGTGAAAGGTTGTTGGATATCATGATCAATAATGGAAAAAAATTATTTATTCTAAAATCCCTTCTGCCGGAGACCAACGATACGGTGATCATAGATTATCCTTTGGATAAATTAAATTGGGCTCAGGACAATGAACGAAATATCTGGACCGAGCTTTCAGGTAAAGACATGCTTTATGAAACCTCTTTGCGCAAAATTCAAAAGCTCATCGGCCCCAGTCCCAGCTCACCCGGCATGCCCACCAATTCACCTGGTAATACGGGATCATGGATGGGATGGCAGATCATAAAAGCTTACATGGCGAAGCACCCGGAGACTTCTCTACAGCAATTGATAGCGATGAAAGATGCGCAGAAGATACTGGATGAGTCGGGGTATAGGCCGCCCAGGTAGCTTGCCCCCAGGATCTGGAAAGGAAGATCTCAAATACCCCCTACCCCCTGAAAAGGGGGGACTCACTTACCCCCTACCCCCTGAAAAGGGTGACTGGATGAAATGTAGACGAAGCATTGCTTGTGTTTTTCATACACTTTTCATCTTCAAACAAAAAAAATAAATTTTTTAATTATTCTAACCAAGTTATCCTGTTATGGAATTAAAGTTTTCGGATGAAAGGAGACGGATAAAAATTATTCAGTTTTTTATATCTGATTTCCTCTACCTCTTTAATCCTTGAATAGATTTTACTCACGACATCTTCGATATCATTATATATTTCAATGTTTCCAATTCGAAGAATTTCCATTCCCAGATTTTTTAGATCAAAATCCTTCTCCAGATCGTTTGCCTTTTGGTCAATAGTATCATGAACACTGCCATCAACTTCAATTATAAATTTCAAAGCATGGCAGTAAAAATCCACAACATATTTTGACATAGGATGCTGACGCCTGAATTTTTGTTTTAGTCGATGATTTCTTAATTGATGCCAAAGAATTTCTTCAGCTTCGGTGGGATGATTTCTGAGGTAACGAGCCCTTTCGAAAATGGTGGCACTTGCACCATAATGCATATTCGTTTTCATTTTTCAACTGGTTAAATTGAAAATCAAATTTATGCCATTGCCGAATAAAAAGCAAGACCCTTTT
>JBDSPM010000306.1:0-6776 GCA_039930325.1 Saprospiraceae bacterium | reverse complement strand
TTTCATCTATGTAGTCCTGATGGATGATTACGGGATTAATGTCTCTGGTTCGGGCATAGGCCATGATATTGAAGCTGTTCTGGACAATGACAATAAGAACAGCTTTATCCTGAATGATTTCTACGAGGCCACGCTGGATAATTACAAGAAAGGAGTTGTCCGCTACCCGCTAAGCAATTTGAAACCCGGAAAGCATACCCTAAAAGTCACGGCATGGGACCTGGCGAATAACCCGGGTGAAGATTATATTGAATTTGTGGTATTGGATAGGGGTCTCGTTTTACAGAATGCCTGGAATTATCCAAATCCATTTTACAATTCCACTCGCTTTCAATTTGAGCATAACCGTCCTGGAATACCCATGGATATTGAGGTCAGAATATATACAATCGAGGGTAAATTGGTTAAGACTATTGAAAAAGACGGATTCATTTCTGATGGATATAGAGTTGATGATTTGCCATGGGATGGCCGGAGTGATGGAGGGGGTGAATTAGACAAAGGAATCTATGTTTATAAAATAAAAGCCTCGTTTAACGTTAATGGGGCGAAGGAAGTCTCAGAAAGCAAGGCCGGAAAGCTGGTCATACTCCGTTGAGCCCTTTTGAATTATCTTTGCCTTTATTATTAATTAAATACTCACTTTCATGAAGTTCACTTCACTCCTCGTCCTCTTCCTGTTGATAGCTAACGTGGGAAAAAGCACGTGCACATTTATGAACAAGCTGGATTGTCCGAACACGATCATTTCAGCTGTTCCTTTTCTGAGAATTGTCCCGGATGCACGTTCCGCCGCAATGGGTGATGCAGGTATTGCAACCTCCGCGGATGCCAATTCTATAAGTAATAATGCATCTAAGCTTGCCTTCATTAACTCGGATCTGGGATTAGCTGCCAGTTATTCTCCCTGGCTCAGGTCATTAGGTTTGCAGGATGTGTATATGGCATACCTGGCTGGATATAAGAGACTGGATGAATTTCAGACGCTTGGCGTGTCACTCAGATATTTTGCTTTGGGTGACCTTCAGTTTACGGATATCAATGGTGGATCGCTTGGAGTTGGACGACCAAACGAATTTGAAATCGCGCTTGCTTATGCGCGAAAATTATCCGATAATTTCAGTGCTGGCATCACAGGTAAATTTATTTATTCCAACCTTGCGGGTGGACAGCAAATCGATAATATAGATATCGTCGCTGCCAAAGCAGGTGCTGTAGATATTTCCTTTACCTATCAAAAGAAGATCAATGCAGGCCTGCTAAGGATAGGAACTGCATTCACTAACATAGGCTCGAAGATTTCTTATACCAAATCTGACTTTAAAGATTTTCTTCCGGGCAATTTCGGAATAGGCGGAGCTCTGGAATTAGACCTGGATGATTATAACCAATTAACCTTTACTGCGGACATTAATAAATTACTTGTACCGACACCTATTGATCCTGATTCTTCTAATTATGATAAGAATGGAAATGGATTTCCTGACTATCGTGAAAAATCATTGTTTGAAGGCGTCTTCGGATCATTTGGAGATGCACCTAATGGATTCAAAGAAGAATTGCACGAGCTGATGTATTCAGTTGGTGTTGAATACTGGTACAACAAGCAATTTGCATTCAGGGCAGGCTATTATTATGAGCATCCAACAAAAGGCAACAGGCAATTTCTAACTGCCGGACTTGGCCTCAAGTACAATGTATTTGGATTGAACGTTTCGTATCTCGTACCTACTTCAAATCAAAGAAGCCCTCTTGACAATACGCTTAGATTTACGCTAGTATTTCATCTTGACAAACAAGCTGATGCAGTTCCCGGGCCAACTACCAACTAGGAAATAGAACATAGAAAAATATTCAGCCGGATAAAAATCTTATCCGGCTTTTTAATTTAATCGAAGTGACGGAAACAGAACCTTCGAAACAAGAATTTTTAAAGAAACAAAAATGCCGTGGGTGAATTCATTCTGCTATCTTAGTTTGTATTCTCAATTCCCTCGCAGATGTCGACGAACAAACTTTTTTATTGGTCATTCACGGTAGCCATTGCTGGTTTTCTTTTTGGATTTGATACTGCTGTCATTTCAGGTGCTGACCAGCCTATTCAGCTTTTGTGGCACCTCAGTGATTTTTCACATGGATTTTTTATCATGTCCATGGCTTTATGGGGTACCGTGATAGGTGCTATGTTTGGAGGCATTCCATGTGATCGTCTCGGAAGAAAGAAGACCCTCATATGGATAGGTATACTTTATCTTATATCCGCTCTGGGATCTGCACTGGCATGGGATCCGGTTTCCTTTTCCATATTCAGATTTCTTGGAGGAATAGGTGTAGGCGCTTCCTCAGTTGCGGCACCCACTTATATATCAGAAATTGCCCCTGCTGCTAGAAGAGGAAGATTAGTCGCCTTGTACCAATTCAATATTGTATTTGGAATATTGATGGCCTACGTTTCGAATTACTTTCTTTCAGGTTTTGGTGAGCATGCATGGAGATGGATGTTAGGTGTGGTTGCTGTTCCGTCATTGTTATATACCATTTTAGTGATCGCAGTTCCCGAAAGTCCGAGATGGCTGGTATTGAAGAAAAAAGATGATGCTGGTGCAAAAAAAGTATTTGAGCAGCTCAATCCGGGAGCAGATGCAAACCAGGAAATAGAGAATATTCATCGGTCTGATTTAGAAGATGGCCAGGGTAAGTTATTCACAGGCAGATATAACAGATCCATCATTTTAGCTTTTTTAATTGCTTTTTTCAACCAGCTTTCAGGAATCAATTTTATCATTTATTATGCTCCCAGAATATTAGAAAAAGCCGGACTGACGTCTGGTTCGGCGCTGCTTTCAAGCGCAGGCATTGGAATTGTCAATCTTATATTCACCATGATCGGGATTTATTTAATTGACAGGTCCGGACGTAAGTTGCTCATGCTGATTGGATCCGTAGGGTATATCATATCCCTGAGCATGATCTCGTGGGTCTTTTATCATCAGGACTTCGAGGGAATACAGGTTCCGCTTTTTTTATTCCTGTTTATAGCTTCTCATGCCATAGGGCAAGGTGCAGTTATCTGGGTATTTATATCAGAAATCTTTCCAAATCATATTCGGGCATCGGGTCAATCGCTGGGTACATCCACGCATTGGGTTTTTGCGGCTTTCATCACCTTATTGATGCCATATCTGTTGAACAAATTCAGTGGCGGGCCGATTTTTGCATTCTTTGCCGGGATGATGGTACTGCAATTACTTTTTGTTCTATTCATCATGCCGGAGACAAAAGGCATTTCGCTTGAGGATTTACAGAAGAAATTAACGAAGGCTAAATAGAATGGAAGGAAAATAAAAAAAATGCATCTGTGATGTGTAAGCCGGATTCTGTCCTTCCTGACAAGTCAGGAGTATCTATCATTTATCTGGGCCCGGGCATTACTACCAAGGCTCTATCTGCCTACCCCCTCCAACAGTTGTTACACTCCGGCGAGCCGCCGGGCTTCCCAGGAGATTAAGCCTGGCAAGATTGGAGTGTACATGGCATTTCAGCCCGTAAGGTTTATCCCATGATCCGGTCACCCGGACCATGCGTGCGCTTTTACCACACGTTTTCACCCTTATCGCGCCCTTCGGCGAGACGGTATAGTTTCTGTGACACTATCTGTTTCCCGTGTTGGCGGGAACCCATCCGTTAGATGGTACGGTGCTCTACGCTGTCCGGACTTTCCTCTCCATTTTTAGGGGAGCGATAGATCCATCACAGATGCCTGATCATAACGATGTGACCGGGACAATCGTGCAGATGCTAACCTGAAATTTCACCCGCTGGGTCTGAATATCTAAGAACAGTATCCTAATCCTATGATAGATAATAATTTACTCATTATATATTATCTTTATGTGAATTTATGTGGATAAGAAACAAAGTAAATTTATACGCAGTCATCACCCTGTTTTGCCTGGTCAGCCTTGCGGGGCTCGTTGGCTTTGATCATTTATCATATGATAAAGCTCACTTTGCACTCCAAATCGAGCAAAATATTCGTAACCTCGAAACGCAATCGCTCAATGATATCAAAGATGGAGACTGGATAACTCAAATCCGTTCTGTCCAAAGCTCAGGAAAGATTTTGTCCAATGATCTTGTAAATGAAATTGAAAGACTTAGCCAACGACCTTATACGATCTATTTGTATCATAAGGACAGTTTGCTTTTCTGGTCTAAACCGGGATTGATCATTGATCCAAAGCATGAAAAGTTTGCTCATATACCGGGAGTCATCAGCAATCACATGCAGGATTATTATATTAAACGGATGGAGATTGCCGATCACCAGGATTTATTGGAAGTATATTTTAAAATTCCGATTATCCCGGAACAGGAGCAGGCTTATAGCATCAGTGTGTCGCCGTATAAATTTGGCTATCCTACACCTGACAATGCCACGTTGATTCGCAGTATTGATGGTTCACCTATTGCACATGTACAATTACTGACGAAAGAATTTTCTTTCTTTCTTCAATCCCTGATTTTTGGACTATGCCTTATTTTTGTTTGGGCTCTATGTATGACCTGGATAAGCCGCATCCAGCATATCCCGGATGAAAAAGTATCGCATATCAACAAAATTCTTCTTCAGATGCTCGGTGTGCTGGGTATCAGAATGGCAACTCTTTTTTTGCCCTACCAGGATTTTTTTGATCAAATATCTTTGTTAAGTCCCATCATACAGAATATTTCATTTCCATATTCTACTACAGATTTATTGCTTGACAGCTCTATCTTTCTTTGGCTTTGCACACTCGCCAGTAAAATATACAGCCGTGGTCTTCTCCTCTATACATCCCAACTGACGTCGGCCAAAAACAGGTGGGCTGATCGGCTTATGACAACAAGTCATTATCTGGTGGTCATCATGATGTGCGGGCTTACGGCCTGGATACTTCGTCAGGTGGTAGGACAAAGTAATTTCAGGCTTGATCTGGGAGAAATATCACTTTTTGATATTCATCATTTCCTTTCGATCCTGGCATGCGGACTGATCATCATGGGCGTTTTTACGTTTTCATTTCAAATCGTCACCAGGGCTATTTTTTATACGCATAATTTTTATGAGCGCATGATCGCGTTATTATTCGCAGGCGTGGTAAGCTTGCCGCTTCTTCATCTCATTGATATTGATCTACCGCCTGTCGGATTTTATCTTGGTGTTTTTATTCTCATGACCTTGCTGGATTTATATATAGAGCAGGGAAATAAATCCGTCATCTGGGTACTGAGCTGGCTGGTGACTATATCCTCCATGACAGCTTTTGTTTTGTACAAATACCAAAAGGATTTTGAAAAAACAACTCGATCAGAACTCATCCAGGATGTTCCGGCCGGTTATGGGCAAAGAGAAAATTTTGAAGAAGACCTGATCGAATGGCTACCGCATCTGCCTAATAAATATAGTCTCGGCATTTATCACGACGGTCAACTCGTATTCAATCAACGATATGATTATGCTATAGTATTTCCAAAAAAACTGGAGAGGTCAACATTTTATGAGCTCAAAACAAGCTATGACAGAACCGATATCGCCATGCTCGATGCAAGTGATAATGTCATTATGATTGGGAAAAAAGTGGATGGCCTAAACCAGGTTATCTCTCTATTCTCACTGATTTTTACAGTATTCAGCTTTCTGTTATTTATTATCGCTGGTCTGAATGCATGGTTCGAATTTCTGCCCCATAATATGGAGCTGACTATTTCTCCACGGCCATCGCTGCGAAATAAAATCCAGATAGCTATCGTATTCATTATCATTCTCACCTTCATTATTGTAGGGCTGCTCACGGTTTATTACGTGCGTTCAAATAGCAGGGCAGATGAGATGAGGAGATATGATGAACGACTCAGGACTATTGCAGGGTCGATTCGTCAGACTATAACTTCTGAATCCACAGCATGGAGAAAAGACATGAGCCAGGCAGCTAAAATTGCATTGGCCAACAGTGCTTCCAATCAAATCTATAATCCGCAAGGTAATCTGATCATCCAGCAAGGTGATCAGACAACCGGAGAAGGCAACATACCGATCAAACTTGCCTTTCTTCCCAAGATGATCCTTGATGCAGGTTCGAGGGATTATTATTTATCTGGCACGCATCTGGATGAGAGTGGGGCGAGTCGCTTTGGAGATGAAGGTTACGTTTCTATCAAAAAAGGTAATGGTCAGTCTGGATACCTTGAGCTAACGGAATTATTCCCTTCCGGAAGTGAAAGCGGAGATCCGGGCACCGCTTTTTTTATGACCTTATTGAATGCGTATGTTTTTATATTTCTCATTGCAATCTGCATGGCGGTGCTTATGGCGAGGTCTATTACCGGTCCGGTAGCTCAATTGAGTGAAAAGCTGAAAAAAATCAGATTGGGTCAAAAGAATGAAACCATTCAGTGGGCGATTGATGATGAAGTAGGCGAATTGATCCGGGATTATAATGGCATGGTCACCAAGCTTGATGAAAGCGCACTTTTGCTGGCCCAGACAGAACGGGATACTGCATGGCGTGAGATGGCAAAACAGGTAGCCCATGAAATAAAAAATCCACTAACCCCGATGAAGCTCAGCATTCAGTATCTTCAGAATGCTGCAGCCGGTGATAAGGAAGTCAATCTGCCTGCCATGATTAAAAGGGTCAGCAAGACGCTCATTGAACAAATCGATAATCTGACGAATATCGCTTCGGAATTTTCGAGCTACGCAAAAATGCCACAGGCCATGAATGAAGTCTTTG
>JBDSPM010000305.1:0-5412 GCA_039930325.1 Saprospiraceae bacterium | reverse complement strand
ATCCCGCGCTTTACGAAGTAATGTCGCGGGATGAAAAGTGAAAAGAGTAAATGATGGACAAGGAGCAGCGGAAGGAATTACAAAATCAATGGCATGACGATCCATCTAATTGGAAATTAGGCATATTTTATTTGTAATAGCCACGACTTCATCTGACAGACAGACAATTTTACATTTGTGAAAAATGTCTGTTTTGTTGTATCGGATCTCTCTCCACTCTTGAATCATCTTCTTTTGCCAACCCCTCCTGCTGGTTGCCTAAGAGGGGATTGTCCAAAGAAAATGATTCTCCTGCCCGCCAAGGTACATTTTTGATCTGCTTTTCAAAAGCCAGTTGTTTGGATTCCATAAATGTTTGCCAAGGTGTTTTCCCAAAGCAATATTTTCCTTCATGCGTCCTTTCATGATTGTACCATTGAATCCATGTATCTAATTCAGATTGTAACTCTTCCATCGTGTTGAATATCCGTTTTCTAAAAATGATCGCATAAAATTCGTCTTGGATCGTACGATGAAATCGCTCACAAATGCCATTCGTTTGAGGATGCCTCACTTTAGTGCGAGTGTGAACGATATCTTCCAGGTCCAGATAAAGTCGGTAAGGATGGTTTTCAATTGTACCACAATATTCAGTACCACGATCCGTAAGAATACGTTGCAAGTCAACTCCTTGTTCCTCATACATTGGCAATACTCGATCATTCAATAAATCTGCAGAAGTAATGGCGTCTTTCGATGAATAAAGTTTGGCTTCAGCAACTTTGCAATAGGTATCAATAAAGGTCTGTTGGTAAATTCGGCCTACTCCTTTGATATTGCCTACGTAGTAAGTGTCCTGGCTTCCAAGATATCCGGGATGAAGAGTTTCGATTTCTCCTATAGCTACCTTTTCTTCCTTTGCCTTTTCTAGTGCTACCACTTGCGCTTCAGTAAGAACAAGTCCTTCCTGAGCAGACTTGGCTTCGAGCGCTTTGAGGCGTTTTCTAAATGTTTCCAGGTCATGTCTGAGCCATACACATCGTACGCCTGCAGGTGAAAGTGATATGCCTTCTTTGCGTAATTCATTACAAGCTCTGACTTGTCCATACTGAGGAAATTCAATAGCGAACTCAACAACACGAGCTTCTATCTGCCCATCAATTCTATTCTTGTGATTTGGCTTCTTTCTGCTGATCTCATGAAGGGCTGCTTCACCCCCTGTATCATACAAGTCCTTAATCCTGTAATAACTGTCCCGGGAATAGCCCATCTGTTTACAGGCAAGAGAAACATTACTCTGATGGTTTGCAAGTTTTAGCAAACCCAAATTGGTTTTGATAACTTTGTCATTAGTAGTCATGGTTTAATCTAGTTTGATTGGTTAGAAAATTGCATTCCAAATTTATCAAACTGTCAGATTAAATCGTGACTACTTCATTTTATTTTAATAAACAAGACCGCCGATTATTCCCACCTAAAAGAATACCGTGGTGGGGATGGACCATAAATTTTGCAAACCCATTATCCATTTTTGTAATCCTCGGTAGTATTATTTTAATATTTGTAATTGTACATTATTTTCTTTAATAAACTTTTCTGGGAAGGATCTCAAATATCTCAAAAAAGAAGTTGGTCGTTAAATAATTAAATAATTAAACAATTAAACAATTAAACAATTAAACAATTACCCATTTAAACATTTTTTTAAAGTAGGATCATCTTCTCGAATTTTCCATCGCGCACATAATGCCTGACATATTTATTATCCTCGGGCATGGACCTGTGGATGTCGATATGGTCGATCACATCGCTGATGGATGATATTGAATGATCATTGTCAACATAGCCCCAACCCATCACGCGGCCTTTTGAAATTAATACGAGGCTGGATTCTCCGGGTTGGCGACCACGATCTGCTATGACGTAGTCTTCATTAAGATTTTTTTGAGTATCCGCTACAGCTTGTCTTACGCGCAGGTTGTAGCTATCTGGATTTTCAAGACCCAGGCAGGCGCCTTCACATTTTCCCACCTGATGATAAAAACAGCTACCCGGACCTGTATCAATATCTGTTTTCTTCATGCACAGCGAATATTTATCCGTTAGGCTGCGCAGATAGTTGGATGCAGCATGCTGATCTGGCAATTCATGCAGGATGGCAGCTGTTCCCGGTGCATCTATTTTATTTTTCTTACGAACCTTCATTTGAATATATCCGCCTTCATCAAAATAATAATAGATCGCGAATGGAAAGCTCTTTCTGCGTTGTGCGCGATTGATTTCGGGCTGCAATCTTTTTATTTCTGCATTTTCTAACAATTGCGCAATGAGTTCGCTGCCTGTCACCTGGTATGTAATGTCATGCACACGTTGTTGCATCTTGCTGGATTTATTTGAGATCTCTGCAAAGTGCTGGATGACCCGTTTCTTTATGTGAATACTTTTGCCCACATAAATCACCTTGCCATCTGAATCATGAAAAAAATAAACGCCTGCAGATTCAGGCAGCTTGTGCAATTGTGCAAGCGAAATCGAACTTGGCAACTTTGCCTCTTTTATCCCCATGTCAATGACATCGGAAATTTCCATCAAGCCCTCCTTCATGTTGGTCATGATTTTAAATACCTCTGCAGTTGCTATAGCATCATCAAGAGCCCGGTGCCTGCTTTCTACTTTTATCGAATAATGACGAATCAGGGAATCAAGACTATGCGACTTCAGTTGTGGAAGCAATTTGCGACTGAGACGAACTGTACAAAGTTGTTTGCGAGTATATGCATATCCCAACCTGGAAAATTCTTCGCGAAGAAAACCATAATCGAATCGCGCATTGTGTGCTACAAAAATGGCGCCTTGGGTACGAAGCACAATTTCTTTCGCGACTTCACAAAACAATGGAGCGTCCGCTACCATCTGGTCCGTGATGCCGGTCATATTAGAAATATAAGCCGGTATACTACGTTCTGGATTGACCAGTGTTTGATACTGGTCGATTACATTCTGACCATCATGAAGGACTATGGCGATTTCAGTAATTTTGTCGCGCTTGACTAATCCTCCAGTGGTTTCAATATCTACTATGGCGTATTTGCGAACATTGCTCATTCCTTCGGGCCCGATCTGTTATTGCTTGGGGCATCTAATATCAATATTTTTTGTCATATGTCAGGGATGTGCACAGGTGCCTATCCATAAAATTGAGCCCCACAGGGAAATCTTTCCTGGAGCATGGGAAACCCAGGATTACCTCCCATTGCTAAAAGGCAAAAGAGTAGGGCTCGTAGCCAATCAAACCAGCCTGATTTATGAAACAAATCTGTTGGATAGCCTCTTAAGCCTGGGCATCAATGTTTTGAAGCTATATGCACCTGAACACGGCCTTAGAGGAAATGCGGATGCCGGGCAGTCTATTGATAATGGCATTGACCCGATGACAGGGATCCGGGTGATATCACTTTATGGGGAGAAAAAGAAGCCGACAGCAGCTGATCTGGATTCAATAGATGTAATGGTATTTGATATACAGGATGTAGGAGCACGATTTTACACATATATAAGCACGTTGCATTACCTGATGGAAGTGCTCGGTCAGCAAGGGATTCCTCTCATTTTGCTGGACCGGCCTAATCCAAATGGACATTATATAGATGGGCCGGTACTTGATACTGTTCGATTCAGATCTTTTGTTGGGGTAGATCCTATTCCTGCGGTGTATGGAATGACCATTGGTGAATTGGCCCAAATGATCAATGGCGTAGCAGCCATAAAAAAGATCCCAACAAACCCTCCTTTGTCAGCCATGCGGTCACTCCGATTACTCCAACTACTCGGTAAAGTGATTTCATAATACCCAAAAAAGGAAAATGCAAAAGCAAGGAAGATGATAAAGAAAACCGTATTCGCTATTGGATTCGTGGAAAGCTCATTCAAGGCTGCTGCACCAAAAAGAATGGTGATCAGCAATCCCAGCACTACATAAATGAGTATTATCGAAATCCCATACCATAACCCATTTTCCCATCCTTTTCGCTTGGTGTCTTTTGTAAAAAAACTTACTGTCAAAGGAATCATCGGAAATACACAAGGTGTCAGTAAGGCAATAAACCCATTAATCATACCGAAGATGAACATCCACAATAAGTTGCTACTCTTTTTTTCTGTTGTAGTACCACAATTGCTCAGCGGATTTTCGTATGTGGTTTGAAGCGATGCGATGCCATGATCTACAAATTGACCATTGATTTTAGGGCCAGATCCATTACTTACTTCTTTGACTTCAACACCAGTAGCCAGATCAATTTGAAATTCTAAATATTCAGGAGGAAGGCATTTTGATTCATCGCAAGACATATATTCCAGCGAGCCGGAAATGATGGATGCAGATTTAACTTTTATTAATTGAGTGAGCTTTACATCATGCTTAAATTGCACCAGGTCCATATTGAAGAACTCATCATGAACCTGCAATCTGTTGCTACTTTCATCAGTGGGCTTTCCTTCTTTTGTAAATGCCGGATTGTCCTCCAGCATTAATGAAGTAGGAATGGGCCCGGCTTCCAGATGTTCTCCCTGTCCGTAAATATGCCAACCGTCATCAATTTTTGCTTCAGCGATGACATTATAAACTCCTTCTGATTTTTTTTCAGAATGAAAAGTCCATTTTACAGGAGCCAGAATACCGGGGGAATTGCTGGGTACTGTATTTGCACCTGCAAAAGTTATAAAATTTGAAGAAGAAGATGAAGCTGATCCCGAATTTGATGAGTCAGCATTCTCAGTTAACTTTTTTTTTTTCTAAATCCTGAGTGGTGGCTTTTTTATCACCTGCCGATAAAGATTTAGAATCATTAGTCGACGCTTTAGGACTTGCATCTCCGGTTGAACCTCCTGTAGCTTTCAGACTAAACTCAGCATCACTCGGCGGAAGACAACGTCCATCATTGCATGTCATGAAATTAACCGCACCTGTGATCGGTTTTGAAGGATCGATCACTTTTATTTTTTGTTCGATCGTGAAGTAGTCCTGAAATTTTGAAACATTCATCTCAAAGATCTTATCAAAGATCTTATGGACGTTGTCAGATTCCTTGTTTTTTCCGACAAGCTTGAAATGTGGGCCCTCATCAAAGTACACAGTGGTGGCAACCGGACCATCCTCACTTTCCAGGTGCTGTGAATAGACCCACCAACCATCACCGATTGCAGCCTTTGCAGTGAAGAGATATTCACCATTGCCTGATGGTTTCAGATCAAAAGTCCATTTGACAGGACTGTAGATCTGACCCACGGCAACGAATGAAATCAGGAGAAAGAAGGAAAGAAGCAGGTGACGCATAAGGTGCGGAATTTATCTAAAGAGTACAAAAATAGGGTAAAGAGCTGTGGCGGGTGGGTGTTTAATAAAACCTTAACGGGAGGTTTTGCCCCCAACCC
>JBDSPM010000304.1:0-13708 GCA_039930325.1 Saprospiraceae bacterium | reverse complement strand
GCAATTTTGTAACTTGCACCGCCGTTAAGGTTGAAACTCAAAAAAATAAACGCTTATGACCTTTTTATCAGTCCAGTGGTTCTTTTACTTTCTTACGTTGCTCTCCTCAGTCCCTCTCACAATACCTTCACCATCAAATGCTCCAGAATCGGTCCCGGAAAGTGGTTTAAAAACAGAAACAACCATTGCGAATACTGATAGGAAGGAATTTACCAGTCTACCTTTCCAGATGTCGGATGAAAGCTTCAAGCCTCTTCGTTCACTGGACAATGCCGAGCTCAATGCAGATCTTGCAGCAAAGCTAAACGCAAATGCTTCCTGGAAACATCTTATTGCAAATAAAAAAATGTCTGTTGGCCTCGTTGATATCAGCGATCCCTACAATATCCGGTATGCAAGTGTCAATGGTGAAGAAATGATGTACGCAGCCAGCCTGCCAAAAATTGCAGTATTACTTGCTACCATGGATGCTTTTGAAAAAAATGAAATCAATGAAACCGCAGAGCTCGACGCAGATCTCAAAAACATGATCAGCCACAGCAATAATACTTCTGCATCAAGATTTATCAATCTGTGCGGATTAAATAAGATTCAAAAAGTCCTGACCGATCCAAAATATATGCTTTATGACCAGGATCACGGTGGTGGATTATGGGTTGGAAAATGCTATGCTGGTTCAGGCGCCCGCAATCCTGATCCGATGAAAGGCCTCAGCCATGCAGCCACTGCTGCAGAAGTATGCAACTTCTATTATATGATGGCCATGGGCAAGTTAATATCTCCTGAACGTTCATCAGAAATGCTATCCATCATGGACAATCCTGCTCTTCATCACAAGTTTGTAAGCACACTTGATAAGATAGCTCCGGGTGCACATGTATACCGCAAATCAGGTACATGGGCAAACTGGCATTCTGATTCAGTGATGGTATGGGGAGAAGGACGCAAATACATCCTGGTGGCACTGATAGAAGATCCGGCTGGAGAAAGTATCATCCGTTCTCTTGTACAGCCTATGGAAAGCGTGCTCAAAATAAATGCTTCGGCTCACAGCTAAAAAAATATAGTTTCCCTCAGGCACCAAAATCAAAATGGCTTCTTATCCTTAGGAAGCCATTTTTGATTTCTCCAACTTCAATGCCGCCTTTACCTTTATCGCATAGTCTCTTACAGCTGGCTCCGAATCCCCGATGGCCATCTCAATGAGCGGAAGATATTTTTCATCATGTATCTGGTGAAGCAGTTGGATCACTGCCATCTTCAGCTTGGAATGGTGGCCTTGCAGAATCATTTTGAAACATGCATTGTCACCCGGAATATGAATATCCAATTTCTGTATAGCATCATCTGTGATGCTTTCCCACGTTACGGCTTCTACAATAGGCATAAGCTCTTTTTTTAGCCTGGGATCTAAAAGGTTTTCGAGAAATTCAAGTGCGTCAGCTCTCGTCTCACGCACATCACTACGCAATACTTTATACACAGCAGGCATCTCCTGGAAGGCATAGTGAAGACCCAGGAGATGAAATATGTTTTCAAGATCTGCATCCATTTTCTTTTCGATCAGGTCGATCAGTTTTTCTCTTGCAGTATGCATGGGTGTCATATCTTCATGGTCTTCAGTCTCACGCTCACTGGCCAGAAGCTGTGCATACAGGATGGATAGCGTATCATGATAAATCCGGACTTCTCTTTGTATTTCATTCAACGTATTGATCCGGATGTTTTTGAAATTTGGATATGAACGCTTGAGTGTATTGAGCGCATTGATCGCTTCATGCCTGACCTCCGGATCCTCATGTGAAAGCAATTCAAAACAAAATTCAACTGATTCACGGCTTGGAATACCTTCTGCCACAGCTGCAAAATGTTTTGCTATATCTGAAGGAAGTTCAGCATTGCCCATTTGCTCACGGAGACTGTGAATGATCCCCCTGCCATACAAAGTCAGCGCATCAATAGCCACCTTTCTTTTCTCCCGCTCCGAAAGAAAGCTGATAAGTTCCGGCACAAATAACCGGTTTGCTGTTTTACCAGCAGCAATAAAAGCAGATTGACTGACATCATGGTCCGGGTGTGCAAGATGTTTGGATATAACAGGAAAAAATTCAGGAAGCTTGGCATATCCCATAGCAAGCAGGCTGCCCTGAAGCCTTATTTTCCGTTCCACCGGATCCGGGATGTTTTCCAGTTCTTTGAACCATTCGCTGATCAGCTCCGGAAGCTGGAATTCATCACTGAGTTCTTTGTTGGTTTTAGAAGCTTTGATAAGGCTTACCAGCGTAGCGGTCCTGATTTCATAATCCTCATCATTAAGATATTTTTTTGTGATCTCTTCCCTGTTCCCAACATTCATGTTAAGTAAAAATTCGAATATTTCTATTTTCACCTGCTGGCCGCGGTTGACCATCAGCCTGTCTACGTGTTCGGAGATATCTGCTCTCGATCTTGGGAATACATGCATATACCTCAACACTTCGACGGTCACATCATCGTCAGGATGATGGAGTAAGCTTATCACATCTGGGTACAGTCGTTCCTCCTTCTCTTCACGCAGCTTACGGATGACAGCGAGGACGTGTTGTTTACTGCCATTTTTCAAAATTTTCCTCATCCCCTGTATTGACAGGACTGACAAATCAATATAATCCTTGCTCTTTTTGACTGATAAACCAATGGCCTCCTCAATCCTGCTACTGAATATTTTGACATACTCCTGTCTCACCTTGAATGCAAGTCGTATCCATACAAGTCCAAACATAATAATCATGATGGTCACTACCCATGATGGCATGGCAAGTCCCCGGATGACGAAGATGAGCAGCAGGCCCGTGAACCCCGTTGCAATGCTGTCGACAAAGACATCTATAAAAATCTTTGTGTGGTTTTTGATTTGTATTGGAATGGGCAGATACAACAATTCCATCGAGGCTTTATTCACAGACTGCTTTAAACTACCATCTACCATTTTGAGGAAGATTACGGCAAACATCACTTCAGGAAACAAGAGTAAAAAAGTTGCACCAATTAAAATAAATGCAGGCAGGAAAAAAAGAGAAGATCCTACCCCGAACCAATCGAAGACCTTTCTCGTCAGAAAGATTTGAAGCAAGAGAGAGATAACATTGAACGTACTGAACCAAAATCCGAAAAATGAAGTCAACTTATCCGGGTCCACTATTTGCTTTACAGCAATATTGGCAAACTGGAAATCTATCAGCTTGGCAACCAAGACACTTGTAAACACAATGGCGGTTAAATACAAGAGGTGTTTTGATTTTCTGATCAATAAAAAGGGATGGTCCGAAACAAACTTGGTCCTTTCCTTTTTTTCAGTTGCAGACCTGATGGTTAATACGTGATTCTTCCACACCATCTCCATGATGGGGATACAAACCATGAGGATAGCAGCGCATAAAAACAATAAATATTTGCTGCTCACAAAATTCGTCAGGATGGATGTAAGATACCCACCGAATATAGCACCTGATATAGCGCCTGCCCCCAAAAGTCCAAAAAGACGTTTTGCTTCACGGACATTAAAAATAAAATTTGCGATGATCCAGAATTGTGATGCAGACACAAGAGCAAAAATGGAGATCCAGATATACAGCATGTACAAAACCGGCCCTTCGAATACTTTCAACACCAACGCAACTGCGAACAACAACAGGAATGCAATGAAAACAATGAACGTAAGGCGGAAAATGCGAATGACCGAGTATCGTTTCAGGGCCCTGGTATACAGTGCAGAAACAACCCCGGCAACAATAGCCACGAGAATGAAAGCTATCGGCAGATTACTCGCTCCAAAGCGGGTAAGAAACAGACCGTTTGCAATAGGTTTGACAATAAGGGAAGCACAAATAATGAGGAAAATACCGACCTGCATCAATAGCACTTTCCTTACCTCGCCTTTCTGTACACCAAGTAATTTATACAGGTATGTCTTCAGTATTTCCATTGCATTTCTCTACCTCACCGGAGTAATCAATTTATCTATGCGGCCCGCCAGCATATTGTGATCAAGATTGGAATTTTTTCTCAATACATTAGACATCAACGCGACAAAATAAACTCTTCCGTCGTCATGTTCTATGATGGCTACTGAATTCATGTAATTATCCAGGTTTCCTTTATACTTTCCACAACTGTATCCAGCCTCAGGCCTGCAATGATACAGGCTGCCTGATTTAAAAAACACGGCTGCATCTTTGAGATTTGCATTGGCAGCATAGCGAATACGTGGTCCTGTCATATACATCAACCGTTTCATTTCAAGGCATGTGGCGTAATCAATAAACGCGCCCTGCTCTATCGTCACGAGATACTTCATCAATGCTCTCGGTGTTCCGATACTACCGCCTTTTGGTGGTACTATTCTGCCAGCCATATCAGTAAACATCGTCCCCAGGCGCCATTCATTTTCCGCAATTCCCATCGAGCGCAATGGATCACTGACTACGGCAACAGCAAGATCAGCAAGTTCTTTCCTGGGTGTAGTTTTGAAATAATCCATTTTTTGATCGTAAGTGAGATCTTTATATTTCAATCCAAATGCACGCATCAGCATCGACTCTCGCCATACTACACATGCTGCACCATTATTGCTGACAGACAACATATGATCCACCCATTCATACAGCGAGAATATATCCGTCTGCTGAACCTGTCTTCTGACGAGATTATTCGTTTCAGGATCAAAAAATGGAACGGTGTGCTCATCATATACCCCAAATGGGCCTGCCTTGATGATGGTCGTTTTCATAAGTTGCCTTCTCAGCTCGAATGAATCCGGATATAAATTGTCAAGCTCACACATCAGCCCGGCGAGCACAGCAAGCTTACCAACACTGCCTGGCTGAAATCCACGATCCTCTTGTCTTGATGCGTACCGGATAGGCCTCCCGGGTGTGATATCAAGAAGCGCTATCGAGTAACTTTCATTGAGATGAGGAAATAGTGAATCAAGTGAACTCTGCAGATGTGGATCAGGTGCTGGCAATTCCCACAGCGAATCACAACGACTCGTCCCATATAGGTTAAGATGAATTTCTTCAAGTTTCTTTTGTGCGCCGGGAATAAGTGGTTTTGCTTTAATTTCTCCATTCAGTATGCGCTGTAGATAAAGCAACCGCCGGATACCGGTATAATCATAGCCATCGATTGGATATGCATTCAGCTGGCTAACGAGGAATAGGCCGAAGAAGAAAATAAGTATAGTTTTCATTTTATTTATTTCAGTGGCATGAATAGTATTAAAGTTTTTCCAACAACTTAATGTTTACAGATGCTGTATTTTTTGGAGAGATCGATTCCAGGTAATCGGATACAGTAGCATTCTTATTTTCTACAAAAGGCCGCACCTGGAATAGCCAAATCTTGCCGTCTTTGAATCCAAGTTCCATATCGAATGGACCGGATGTTTCAATTCCGGTACTTCCAGGCAATTTTCGCCTGACTTCACCTGCCATAGATCTCAACATCTTGAGCTTTTCCAGACTCAGTATTCTCTCGTCGAATGTGGCCCGAACAGTTTCCGTTCCGCCGCTCAGTGGCAAGACCTTATAAGTGGGTTCCCTCGAGGGGGCCATCAGCTTATTATCTCCATTGCCCTGCAGCACCCACGACTCTGCTGACTGCCCATCTACTGCACCGCCGACGCCACGACTGAATGCAATGGTATTGTCATCCGTACGTCCTGTCTGTACACCTTTCGTAACCATCACACCCGAACATTCATTATTCACGGATGGAATGATTAAGATAGAGGGAAACACATTTTCAGGATTGAGAAGATAATGTTGTCTCCATTTAAAGCTACGATCCGTATAGGGTGATGCCCAGACATCCCTGATCGCCTGCATGATCTTATCTTTATCAAGCACATTGAAGACTGTCAGATTTAATCCCGCACCTGTGAAATCTTTCAGGTCTTCCATATTCGTGTCGCTGCGAACAAAAACAGGAAGCTTTCCGATACCGGTGCCAAGAATGGTTTGGAACATGAGATTGAGGTCACCAATGAAATCATCAGTGAACTTCATAGTTTTAATAGCAAGTTGCAAAATGGCTAATTGATTCAAAGTAAAGCTCTCGACATCAGTGGGTGGCTTGCCTTCTGTCGTCAATTGCTCAGCTTGTTGGAATGTATTTTGAAGAAAGTTCCAGTAACTGATACTTTGTCCTGGCATCAGCTGATCCATATGTTTTCTGAAGATGCCAAAAGGAATCACGATCCCTTCTACCACATGATCCGGAAAAAGTGATTTAAGCTGTCCAAGATTGGCTGCCTTCGGGCCACAGATCTTACCTGAGTGCGATGCATTTACAGTTCGCAGATCAAGGACATGTGTTTGACTGAGATCAAGTTTGTCTACAGGAACACGAATTTTTTCTTCAGCACGTGATTTCACTTTGAAAAGGGCACGTTCAGGGGCTGACATATCCTCTGCCTTCTTCATCACTACAGTGCCACGAGGTGAGACAGCATAAAAAATCTCCTTACCTGAATATTTTTTCAGGGCTTCCAGGTTTTGCCCGGACAAGGCTGCGTTCGGAATGCCGAGATTGCGTGCAAGCAGTTGAATGTGGGATATTAAACTTCCTTCACTTACGGTTGCAATTCCCGCTACCGGTTTCAGACCTGAAGGTGGACGTTCGAATACATATATTTTATTCGGTGCTATATCTACATTTTCAGCATCACCTGATATGACTACCAGCTCTCCTCTTGCATACCCCGGATTCAATCCTCTTATGAAACCCTGGTCCTTGATACCGAGAACATTATTTGAAACTTTATCTTCCCTGGCAAGGATGTTTCCAAGCGCGCTGACACTTTCTCCTAAAGGCAGCAGAGCAGAAGATCTGATCCTGTCATCTAAAAACTGCCTGGAAAGAGGTTCAAACTGGGCATATTGGTTGACTACATCACCATATTCTGCTCTCACCATGCCAGTGCCCCATTCAAGCATATGTCGCCCCGTTTCAAAGAGATCCTGCAGATTAACCATTGGAATTTCTTCATCTCTTTGTAAAGAAAGCTTGTCTACGATCCTGTCCCATTCCCATTTTTCAAGAAATCCTGCGCCTGTGGCTGCCAGGCCTTCATAACATATTTTATCCAGCAGGTCTGATATTGTAATGGCATGCCAGGAAGACATTTCAACAAGAAATAATTCTTCAAGACGCAGCGACATGTCCAGGAGATGAAGTTTTGCGACAGGTGATTTAACCGAGTTAATATTTTCACGGACGACCATAATGTTGTCCGCGAGTGCCATGGCTCGGCTCATCGGGCTATTGAGTGTGACATAATCATCCACGAAATTTGTTAAAGGGGCCTTCATCGCGTTGCTGGTGGGGAGGGCATCGAGATAGGGACAGAAGGTCACCAGGTCGCGCGTATCATAGATGGATTTCATGTCACGTATGAGCTCATTGAATTCAGAGAGTTTCTCAGAAGAGAGCTTTGACTGATGAGCATCACGAAACTTCACTACCTGCCCGACATCATCGGCTGTAGGTTGTCCATGAATTTTTACCCGCAAATCCATAAAATCCGGAAAAGATTCTGACAAGGTTTTTGAGATAGCCCGGATGTTAAGTGTTTTGTCATCATCTCCACGATGAGCGATATCTCTTGCGGTTTGCCTGATGAGGAAAAATTTGTGTTCCAGCCTTTCCCGGGTAATGAGCCATTTGTAAAAATCAATGCCCCAGGTCTCTTCATCTTCCACCTGGTAGGCGCCTCTGTAATATTGACCTTTGCGCAACACCCATCCGTCATCAATTGATTGCAGGTATTTGCCAAGTTCATATTGTTTGATCCGGGAATTGCCATTTTCTTCATCCCAGAATTCCTCTTTATCCGTGGTAGACAGGATCTGGCCCAGGTAGATATGGTTTGATTCGCCAAGGGCTATCACATCATCTTTCATTCTGGCGCGTTGAACTGCGGCAGGATCGCCGCAACTCTCGTGGGGTGCTACTGTAGTCCCATCTTTGCAAAACCAGCGGATGTCCCTGTATGGGCCACGAGCGTCAATTTTATATGATTCTATCCTCGCTTTGATAACCGCAGGATCTACTGTCTGAGCTTGCAGGGAAATGGAAGTAAGAAAACAGATAATCCCAGTGATAAAAGACAATCCAATATTAATATGGACCCGAAGGAAGAGACCGAACTTAAAGAATTGCATGGGTATAAATTTGTGAGTCAAATCGCCTAGGAGGAGTATATATATCAAACAACATGAAGCATGCCCTTCTGTTCATTATGAGAGAGATTTTTTAGGTGATATAGGGACATTGACAGGAGAATCAAATATTGAAATAATATCCATTATGGAGAAATTTTTATTTCAATATGAATTACAAAAGTGCAGGGTGTGCCTTCACTTTATATTACATAACCTGAAGGAAATGTTATATAATTTTTGCAAGGTCCTCCACCGGAATAAATTCCGGTGAATCAAAATCTATCATGCCTACGGCATTGGGTTCGTAATTCCATGAATTTCGAATGTAGTGCCGTAGGCACGGATCTTTTTGTTCGCCGGCATTTCAATGCTGGCAAGATTTCAATGCTGGGGTGTACTCTTTCTTTTGACCAACTCACTCATCCTGTACACGAGATATAAGCACAACAAAATAATACCTACCATCACATATCCCAGCAAATCAAAATGCAGTATCGGGCTTGTTTTTGTTTCCTGCACGACAACAAGGCCCGCAAACATAGCAGCAAAGCCTCCGGCCAATTGTTGAAGTGATGAATTGATACTCATATAAGCACCCCGGTCATACACTTCAGGAATGGCGGTATTGAGTGCCTGTGCAGGCACCATGCGGCTCATAATCCCCATGAACAAGATCATATTGATGATGATCACAATCCAGATAGGAACAGGAGTGAGATTTGTAAAAATAAGGATCATCACGATAGCGATGAGTGAACCGGCTGTGAATAATTTAAACTTATCTATTTTATCGCTGAGCCTCCCGATGACAGGCATGATGATGATGGAAGAAATCCCAGTGCATAAAAAGATAATGGGCAGACTTTCCTGTGGTATATGAACATTGTTGACTATGAATGCACTGGTGAAAGGCATAATCATGAAACCTCCCATGGATAACATAGCGGTCGCAAGAAAACCAATACGATAATCACTCTTCCGAATCGTATGCCATAAATGCTGCAATGCATTTTTATTACTTTGCAATTTGAGGTGTCCGGTCAGGGGTTGTAATTTGAGTAAGATGATTATAGCTATCAAAAATGCAATGCCTGCCACCATAAAGAATGTTGAATGCCAGCCCCAGTAGTTTGCCAGTGTCAGGCCGATCGGAACGCCCAATACCTGGCTACCCGCAAAGGCCATTGAAACAAATCCCATCACACGGCCTCTTTGATGAAATGAAAAAATATCGGTTACAATAGCCAGGGAGATAGAACCCACTACACCGCCAAAAATCCCGGTGACAATACGGGCAAGAAATAGAGTATTGTAACTTGTTGCCAGACCGCATATGACGGTGCCAATGATAAATCCTGTATAAAAAAAGAGTAATAATTTCTTCCTGTCAAACTTATCAGCAAATCCTGCAGTCAGAAACCCTGAGATGCCTGCGCTGATAGCGTACGCGGAAACCACGGATCCGAATTGCGATGTACTCATTACCAGTTTTTTCATCAAAAGATCTCCAAGAGGAGAGATGATCATGAAATCCAGGATAATCGTAAAATTTAACAAGGCTACGATCACAATCACAAGCTTCTGGTAGGATGTGAATTTTGGTATTTCTACTGTTGCCGCCTTCGGATTTACTTTTAAGTCGGCTTCGAGATTTTCTTCCATGATAATTAGTGATGTGGTGATGGAGTTATGTGGTAATGGAGTGATTTAGTGATGAAGTGTATGCTTGACTCGCTTCTCGGATCATTTGTGCACTCGGCTTAAAGATCCCGCCATCATAAAATGAGCTGCGGGATGGTGATGTGTGGAATTCGATGGTCGTATTCGTTAGTTGTTATTGGATGCTCGCTATTCGTTCCTTCTAAAAGCGGGATCTTCGCTGCGCTCGATATTCGATATCTTCTTTGCCCCTATACTTCGACTTGCTCAACTCAACCTCGTGCTATAGTTCGACCTGCTATTTCTCAACCTTGTGCTGCAACTCACCAACCGCAGCTCAACCATCCCCTATGGTTCGACTTGCTGTTACTCAACCTGGTGCGACAGCTCACCAACGATGGGGACTTTCAACGCAGATTACTCAGATTTCGCAGATTTGATTCGTTCATTATTCACCCCAGAATACTCAGATTTCGCAGATTTCATTTGAGCTTATCGATTTTCGATATTCAATATTCTTTTCCATGCTCCATGCCCCATGCCCCATGCTCCATGCTTCTTGCTTTTCATTCCAGTTCCTGGCATTGATAGCCTGTTTCGGTAAGGAGCTTAATAATGTCGGTGGCTTTTACTTCCCGGGTTACAATTCGAAGAACACAGTCAACATCATCTGAATCTACATTCCATTGATTGATGGCTGGATTTGAATTGAAGAGAGTTGCCAGGCGTTGTTGGTCAGGCTCTGATTTGACATTGGTTTTGAAGATGAGGATTAAGTCGGTGCTTTCCATAGCATAGAGGTTTTTCGTTTATATTAATTAAGCTGGCTTTAGTGCTTTAAGTACCAATCTGAGAAGACGTTTCATTTTTTCATCTGTTACTTCATATTGTGGATTCATCATGCTTTTTCCCTGGAGATGAAAATTGAGTAAGGAATAAAATCCTCCATAGGCCACGGCCCAAAAGGTTTCGGGTTCCATTTTTTCCATTTCTCCGCGGAGAATGGCATTTACTACCAGCGACTTCATCGATTCTTTGAAACCGGAATCTTTGATGTCTCGATGATTGATCAGGGGTGAATTCCTGAATTGCTCATAGAATTTATAATGATGCGGGTAATCCGAGATGAATTTCATTCGGTTTTTCCATTGCCGCCAGAGGCCGTCCTCCAGGGAAGCTTTGGCATCAAAATGCTCTAAAGCTACCTTTGCAAAGGTTTGATTTACATCATTATAGAGGCTATTCAGAAGAGCTTCCCGGTTTTTGAAGTAAATATAGATGGTAGCGGGAGAGACGCCGGCTGCTTTGGCGAGTTTTTGCATGCTCAGTCCGTCGAAGCCTTCAACGACTATCATTTCCATGGCTTTTTCGCGGATGGCAGCTTCTTTATATTCGTCCCTTACTCTCATATTGAGGTCAAATATAAATGAATGTTCATTCATTTAATGATATTTTGGGGGAAATTTTTTATTGACTCTGAATCTAGCTGGGGGTTAAAGCCAAAGTGCTGATAACTGTAAAAACCTTGAGTGGATCGTAGACGATTTCCATCAATTTACTTCGCAGCGTTTCAAAAAATTCTTTGGAATAAAAAATGAGTATCCATATCTCTATGTCAAAGAAGCGGAATTTGTATGCAATGAAAAAGATGCTGTGCGCAGAGAGAAGGTGTTGAGTAAAATGATGGATCAAATATTTTTATAGACGGACAGATGGGTAATTAGGTCTTACCTGTTTTGTATTCATTCAGGGCTTCTTTGGCCATTTGAGAGAGTTGATCTTGACTTTGCAAGAAAGTATTTTCACAACTCATTTCATTCCGGATCAATTGAGCTAATTCCTGTTGTTTCTTTTTAGGAAGTTTTTCGATCTCTTCGAAGGCTTTTTTAAGAAGTCAATCATTTGCTTCTTTTTTTCTATTGCCCTGGTGAGGTTTAACTTAGTTCAATGGCCCTGACGTTTTGCGGCTTGGCGAAGGTGGCGATTTTTAACACGAATATTAATGCGCAGAACCAATCTTTGATTAACCACAAATGTGTATACGGAGCAATGAACCGCAACTTTTGCAAAACTGTTGTTAGCGGTATACCCAGCTAAGTACAATTTTTGCTGGGTTATTGCTTTGTTTTATTAAAATTATCCTTTTAAATCATCAATTGATTTTGTAAGTGCGATTATTTCTTTTTTTAATTCCTCTATATCTTTTGCGCCTGCTATCGGTGCATCTTTTTCTTCGGCATCGCGACCTATAAAAAACGTGGCAAACGTGGCGGTGACATAACCAAAAATACTATAACCATAAATCGCAATTAGGAAGGCAAGTCCTCTGCCTTCGGGTGTGGAAGGATGAAATTCACTGCCTGCCGTTATAACGCGCATGGCTGTCCACCATAAAGCCATAGGATAACTATCAAATCCTTCATTTGGATTTTCAAGCGCATACATACCCGCAGCACCTACAAAAGTTACTATAAGGGTAATAATAAAAACATAACCAAAGGCTCTCCGATTCATTGTCGCACCCAGGCTTTTCATACTTCTGTTAAAAGAAGAAACAATTCGGACAAGCCTGATGCCTCTTAAACCTCGTAGCAAACTAACAAACCTAAAAATACGGAAGGCCCTTAAAGCAGGAATAATAAGAGATATCGCTGATAACCAGTTCTTTTTTAAAAAATCAACTTTAACCGGTGCTAAAATAAATTTGATAAGAAAATCAATGATAAAAATAATCCAGATTGTTGCGGTTGCATATTCAAGTGGTTTATTCAAACCCCATATCAATTCAATCACCAACAGCGCCAGCCATACGAATCCTAAGAAAATCATTGGACCTTCTAAAAGCTTTTCTAATGAAGTAAGCAGTTTTTTTCTTTCGTTAATTAGTTGTTCTTTCATGCTTTTTGTATAATCTTAATGGTTCATCTAATTTTTCAATTTCTGTTGAGTCGATTTTCTCTAAATTTCTTTCGCGTAAAGTTCTCCTGTTTCTGGGGCTCTCTCAGGTTCGGACATTTCAGTTTTTAAAACGATTTGGCGCCTTTTAGGCTGCCGCATCATGCTTGCCGCAACTTAAATGGTGGGACTTTTACCACAACTTGTTCCACCTGAGCGGGAAAATTCCACCTATTGCATAGGTGTTTGTTATGTGACGTTTTTTCATCTCCTTACTGAAATTCCTTAAGAAATGAATTAAGTTTTTCATTGTCAAAAGCTCTACTGAATTTTGCAACAAAATGATTGCTGTTCTCTCCTTCAATACTATAAAAAAGTTCAACACTAATAAATAAATCTTGAGGCGAACTTAAGTATGTAGTGGATTCAGAAACTATTTGCTTCATCTCATCCAAATTGGTTTCAACTTTTGTATTTAATCCAAAAAGTTTGATTTCAAATGCAAGTTGTTCATAAACATCTTTTACATTGAATGACTTAGTTAACTCAATAGTTATTGTAATTATTTGGGGCAGAATATCTCTAATCGGTGGGCCGAATACAATTATTACCAGTCCATTTTGAATTGCTCCATTAAACAAGCTGTGTTCATTAAGATTAGCTTTGAATCGGTAAATGTTCAATCCAAACGTATTTCCTATGCTGAACTCAAAACCTAATGAAGTATTATTGAGATATTCAGTTGGATTTTCAACTAAATTCAATCCAAGAAAAAGTTCATCTAATTTTTCATTTGGAATTAACTCGGGCTATAGGCAGTGGCGACTCAATACGCAAAACTTCCAGATAGCCTAAATCTGTTTCAAGATAAAATACTTCGAGTAATCGGTTATCCGCCATTGACTATAGCATCTATGTAAAAGCAGTATTCAGCGTTTCCTTTGTAGTGT
>JBDSPM010000303.1:0-10370 GCA_039930325.1 Saprospiraceae bacterium | reverse complement strand
GGGTACAACAGCAGCCAGTAAAAAGCTCGCCGCACTTACCGCAAAAACAGAATACCCCAATGGTGATTCAATCCCAAACGAGATCGCCATCGATATCGCAAACAATAAACTAAGCACGCCGCTTCCGATCGCTGCAAACCGAGTGAACAAACCAATGAGCAGTAAAACACCAAATACAAATTCACAAGCAGTAGCGGTAATCGCAAAAAAAGGAACCATACCTTCCGGTAAAAAGCGCATCGTATCCCTGGCATATTCCATAAAGTGCTGCCAGTCTCCCCATCCAATATGCGGTTGCCCATGAGCTCCCAGCATACCCAATCTGTCCGAAACAAACCACAGATAAGGAACTGCCAATGCGATCCTAACATACAGGATGACAAAAGCATAAGGATGACGAAGCTGCATTTCTTGTTTATTGAAGGTACAAAAATACAACATCATGCATTAGGAAAGAATAGACAATGTTGAGAAAAGCATGTAAAATTTGAATCATCACTTTTTAAAGTCCCCTTTT
Organism: Saprospiraceae bacterium; assembly: GCA_039930325.1. Classification (GTDB taxonomy): domain Bacteria; phylum Bacteroidota; class Bacteroidia; order Chitinophagales; family Saprospiraceae; genus Opimibacter. The sequence continues at coordinate 9,853 of JBDSPM010000303.1, read as the reverse complement.
TGGGACAAACCCTTTCGGTGAGACCCCCACTACCTTCTTAAAAAAATTAGAAAAGTAAAACGGATCATTAAATCCCAATTCCGCAGCAACCTCCTTGACAGATATATTCTGATACGTCAATAATCGTTTTGCTTCTGAAATAATCAAGCCATAGATCACACTCTGCGCCGTCTTGCCGGTATGCAATTTAGATAGCTCATTCAATTTCACTTCTGTGGTATGCAACATGCGCGCGATCTGTTTCAACGAATAATTATTTTTGAAATTAGCCCTCACCAATTCTAGAAATTTCAGAAATAACGCATCCGGTTTATAGATCTCATCTCCCCGATCCACTTTCGTCCGGTTGATTTCTACCAGGATCAATTCGATGCGGGAATGAATGGAAGTGAGATATTGATAGGGTTGTTGCTCAATCTCTTCCTTTATCAGTCTGAGTTGCGTTTCCACCATGTCAGAATTTTTTATCTCTATCACCTCATTTAGATCAAAATGACAAAACAATCCATTGTGAAAGATCAGCTCAATATCCTTGTCATCCTTGCAAAAAAAACCAAACGTAAATTCAAGAATACACCCTACAGCCCCCTTGATTTTTTTGAAATAAAATATTTGCCCGGAAGTAATGGTGACCACTTCATTTTTTTGAATCCCTAGTTCCTTGCCATCAATGATCACCTTCACACTTCCTTTCGAACACCAGATGAGAATATATTTAACAAGACGCTTTGGCGACTCAGAAATCTTAATTTCATCAAAAGGTATCAGCTGGACCATATAAAAAATGTAATGACAAAAGTTCACCCATTGAACAGAATTCAAGGGGGAAAAACTTCATGCCCTTCCTTCTTCCTCTTTGACTTCCGCGTAAAGCTATACACATCCTCCACAGCCCTATACCTCACTATCACTTCACCAGCTGTCAACAATATCACCCCGGTGATAAATAATCCATTGCGAATCATCTCAATGATGCTGAACCAGGTAGGCCATAAGCGGCGCACAAACAATAATTCAAATGCGATCACACACGCACTCAACAACAGTAGCACCAGGCTGATATTCCGGTATGGGCGCACCGTATATTTCTTTTGCCGGATGAGGCAGTTGATAAGGAAGAGTTTGGAGCTTTCATGATCGGGGTCGATCTTCAGCAGCTCTTTAAGGATGTGTACTGCCTGGTCTACCTTGTCCAGGTTGTGCAGTGAAGCGGCTTTTTTAAAAAGGGTTTCAAAATAAATATCCTGCCCGCGGTGCATCACGATATTCCGCTCGATGCTCATCTCCAGAATATGATCTGCAAGCTTGGCCTGGCGGCTGTATTCGCTGGTTTCGAAGAGGGCTTCTGCATACAGAACCATCATGTCAAAATATTCATCCGCATCCAGCTCCCGCAGCATAAAGAAGTTCTCCTCGATATACTGGATTTTCTCTTTGTACGCCGCAGGCTCGATCGCCAGGAAGGCTTCGTAAGTTTCAGAGCGGTCGGTGTACAGTGGTGCTTTCATTTCAGCGGGTAGATCCATGGCCGGCTTGGACTGACATCCAGTTCCAGTGCCGCGATTTGTATCTGTAGTAAATATAGTCCATCGGGCACTACATTGTCAACATAAATCAACTCTGTTATCGTTGCATTGACACGTGGACTTTCAGGATATTTCCAAAACACTTTGTGGCTAGCCAGCGCTCCCTCATCCTCCTCCCGATCTACCGATGGTAAGTCGAGCAATAAATGTTGAATTTCCTGGTCAGCCATTCTATTCACTGTTTCGGAATCGAGATACGGCGGATTTGTGCCACTATACCGCCGCGTTTTTTTATCCGGATGATTTGGCATCGTGCGCAGTATGATCGCCTCAACACCGGATTCCCATTCCAGGTTTTTAATGACCCGATCCCCATTTTCCTGTTGCGTTGGATAAACTGAAATTAATTGTGCTATTGCAAATTCATTTCTCAAACACTGATGGATCGAATAGCGCTCTAAAGAAATGTGGCCCACACATTCCGTGTGTGTTCCATTGCCATGCGGATTGATCCGAAGATTATAAAAATTCACACTGCCCCCTTCTCGTGTATCACCAATCCAGGCACCAACTTTTACAGGTGCGGCTTCATAACGTGGAGCATAATATGCATTGGGTTGATCACGAGTATGATCAAGTGGAATAGCAATACAAATACCTTCATGCAAATCAACATGATATTTTTTAGAATTCCATTCAACAGTTAAATTTGATATCATTAGTTTAAATAATCTGAGATAATCTGAGTAGTCTGCAGTCCTTTTCACGCAAAGAAGCAAGGATGCAAAAAAATTTTCTTGTCTGAGTACATCATCAAATATCTATTTTGTATCAATCGCCCCGGCGTTTTCATGCGCAAGGATGAGGAGAGCGAAACGCAGGGGTTGGGGGCTAATCTCTAAATCAAATGAACAACGCAGTATAGAAATCTGTGTAATCTGTGGTGGTTAATCTGTGGTGTCAATTCCGTGAGTCTTTCCCGAAAGTGAGCTTCTCATGTAGCGTCTTCAAAAAAGAATAATTGTACAGCTGTATAAACCGTGCTTTAATATCCGCCTTCCGTATCACTAGTTTTGTAGCGCCTGTGACAGTTTCAAATCTTGAATCAAGCGTACACAAAAAGCTTTCAGCTCTTCCTTCGACTTCAAATGATAGCACACTTGTATCAGAAATTACGATTGGCCTAGCGCTGAGATTATGTGGAGCGACTGGCGTGATAATTAAATTGCCTGAATTCGGAAAAATAATGGGCCCCCCGCAACTCAGTGAATAGCCGGTCGAACCGGTAGGCGTTGCTACAATCAAACCATCTGCCCAGTATGAATTCAACAATTCACCATTGATGTAGGTATGAATCGTGATCATGGACGATGTATCTCGTTTGTGCAGGGTGAAATCATTGAGCGCCATCCTTGATTCCATGAATATATCACTGTCCGTTTCGAGACAGATCATCGCCCGCTCATCATAGTGATACCTTCCCTTTGCGAGTTCATGTATGGCAAATCCACCCAATCGACCTTCAATGCTCGACAAAAATCCAAGTCGGCCCAGATTGATCCCCATGACAGGTATGGGCAATTGATTGACTAATGCAATTGCGTGCAGCACGGTCCCGTCTCCACCGAGTGCCAGGACCACATCGATATCTGCTTTATCAAAGCCCTCAAATACCCTGACATTCCCTTCTTTCTTAACTACCGAATCCACCTGCACCCAATAATCCGGGTCAGCATATGCCGTAATGCCTTCCTCTTTGATAGCTGTCACGACATCAAAGAGACATTCCTTATGGTTCGGCTTATAAAATTGGCCGTAGATCAATACGTTCATACCCTTAACAGGTTAAGGCAAAGAAGGTATAGGGCAAAAATGATACCACAGTTAGGCTGCCCGCATACTTGATCGGCGTAGGCTGTGCCTACGCCGGAGCGTCAGCAAATTTCCGATTTGAGAATATCCTTTCTGGATTTAAAGCTTCAACATTTTTGCAAAAAACCTTTGATGCCCGGCATCCATCTGAACGATGTACACACCATCCTCAAGATCACTGATGTCTATTTCCGTTCGATTATCCGCATGTTGATCGATCATTGATGTTCTTAATATCGCTCCCTTTGTATCGTATATAAATATTTGTGTAGGATGAAGTAATGACCCTGACCATTCAACTGTAATTCTGTCTTTTGAGGGAATAGGGTAGATTTTAATACTTTCTTCATCTATAGTAGAAACGGATCTTGTGTCAATATGATTATTCACCATATTTCCTCCACCTACTGGAGGATCGTCTTTTTTAGGTTTATCATTAGATTCATCATTATGGATTTCGATGTGATTGACAACACAATTCTGGTCTACTATGACAGTAAAATTCTTTGTTGCCATACAAAACTCATCTGAAACATCTAAAGTATAAATAGTAGAATAGAACGGCGGAGTGATCAATAATGAGGGTACGGTGGTGCCGATTGGCCACCAGGAGTAATTATAATTCCCTGTACCATTCTGCACGTCCGCAAAAATGAATATTGAGTTCGTGTCGTTAGAACACAAAATTATTGAATCGATTACATTTACATTGAGGTAATCAACAAATGAAATTACGATCGGAGCTAATATTCTAAACCTCACTTTCTTAATCACCGTGTTCTGAGTACTCGTATCTATTCCGGTGAAAATGTACGTTACAGTTACAGGTTTGTCCAGTTGATTGTGAAGAATACTGTTGATAACATATCCATTATCTCCATCATGAATTGAATCGTTTACTGCCCAGGATGGCGTGATCTCCCATGTCCAGTGATTGACCCCGGGTTCGGAGATTTCATATACAAACTGACTGTTATTACAAACGTCTGGTAATTCTTCAAAACCAAGATCAATTTGAGTCGGGCACTGAAGTACGAATGTGCGTTTGACGGGCTGATCCAAACTGCATAATGAAGGACCTCCTGTCCAGGCCCCTGTCTCGCCATCAGAGGTTGTGAAAAATCCAAGTGTCAGGTCTTTTGTAGTCGGATCCGTATTACAATCCGGATAATCTCTCACATGTAGATCAAAACAAAAATTCCATGGTCCCATTCCGCCTCCACAAGTATTTCCATCTCCCCAGTCAACAGTCGGAGGTGGACCCAAAGTTGGACATGTTCCATTTATACCATAAGCAAACCAACCCGGAGGTAATGGGTCTCCTGCATTATCCCAACATGGCCCACAACATCCGCCAGTAATTCCACCAAAATTCGGACAATCAACATCATAAATCACATTACACATTTCAACCGTACTATTGCCATCAAAATCGCCAATTTGAAAAAATGAATTGTCAAAATGATATCCTATCCCTAAAAACCAGTCCCATGTGGAGGCACCATACAAACCATTACCAACTTCTCCAAACGGCTCTCCATTGATGGTGCCATTTATGGGCTGCCCATTTGCATCAAAAGACGAAGGATCCCAACCATTTCCAAAAAATGGAATCAATCCCTGGAACCATTGACAACCATTCCCAGCCGCTGTATATGAATTGACATTCATACATACAGAAACAGTTTCACCGGAGAGAAAAGGTCCGTCTAATGATCCTCCTTCAGATCTTGCCGTAATATCTATCTGAGCATTTGTAACACATGCTGTGCCCTGACCTATTGTGTTTATACAAATATCAAAATGTCCACCTGCTGAATTAGACGAGCTGACTGCGATATAATATATTTCATTGCCTCCAATATTTGAACCAAGAGATTCTGCCTCTCCGTTAGACCCAACAATACAAGACAGATTACTTTGTGTCAGGCCAACGAGTTGAAGATTCGAACAATTAGTTACAAGGTGAAATAAAGTAATTGTAGGAGCATCAAACTCATCGCTTTTGACATTTATATTCATCAATGTCGCACTCCCATCTGGTCTAACCTCAAACCACACAGTCGGAAAATCTCCTATACCGCAATCAGTATTGAATGCAGCCGGACCTGCATTTAAATTACACCCTTCGAAACAAACGAATGGTTGATCTGAAATAACATTCGGGATTAAAATAGTTTTCTCACACGCATCATTGATGCCACAACTATCTACTCGAATTGAGTGCAGACAATGCCCGGATAAACTCCAGATGAGTTGAAGAAACACAACAAGACCACATTTATAAATTATAGAAAATCCTGTATTCATAATAAATCTATAGTCGTTGAGCAGGAGTCGAAACGATTCGATACTTAAATCTTCACCACCCTTCCCACATAATTAATTCCACTATTGCTCATGCTGACAAAATAAACACCGGGCTCAATATCCTTTATATCAATCACCTTCATTGTGCTGTCATTCTGAAGCACAGGAACAGATTTAAGAATTTTACCATCAGCATTCAGTAAGCGAATCACCGCATCGTTGTGTATAGGAGAAAACCATTCTACGGTTATTTTATCCGAAGAAGGAGTCGGATACACCTTTAGTGAAAGATCAGAGTTGCTAACTGAGCGCTTTGTAATCAATCCCCCATAGACAGGATCAAGAGGAAATGATACATCGCCATACGTTAATTTATCATTTCCTTCATAGGGAAGAATATCAACATTCAATCCACATGGGATTATATTGAAATAAATCTTTTTAATGACCAGATCATTCGTGCCTGACACATGACCAATGAATATTCCTGTCACCGCCACTGGTTTGTCTTGCAAAGCCTTCACTCTTCCTTTGATTACATATCCATTTTCACCTGTGTATGCCGGCAGGGGCAATGCGCGGGCTGGGCTTATATTCCATTCCCACGTGCTGATATTATCTTCTCCAATCTGGAATTGAAAAACATCTCCTGAACACAGGTCAGGCAATATCTCCGGTTTGCGTCTCAAGACTTTTCCACAAAGTGCTTTCAGTATCATCTTGATGGGCTGATCATAAGCACAGGCAGAAGGGCCTCCTGTCCATGACCCAATTTCACCATCAGCAAATGTGTAATATCCAAGTGTTAGATCATGTCTCGTAGAATCACCTAAACAATCCGGTGTATTTCTTGTGACAAGATCAAAACAAAAACGCCATGGTCCCATTCCGCCACCGCATGTATTACCATCGCCCCAGTCCACTTTAATAGGAGGCCCTAATGTTGGGCAGGTACCATTAATTCCATAAGCAAACCAACCCGGTGGCAATAAGTCACCTTCATCATCCCAGCATGGCCCACAACATCCACCCGTTATCCCTCCTTGCGATGGGCAATCTATTTCATAAGCTCCATTGCAGATATCGAGCCTTCCATTGTTGTCGAAATCACCAATCTGGAGTCTGGAGTTGTCGTGGTGATATCCTACATTTTGAAACCAGGCCCAGTTTGATGCTCCATAGTCTCCATTTCCTGCCAAACCAAAAGGAAGTCCATTTACAAAAGCATTATAAGGCTGACCTATACTATCAAAAGAAGAAGGATCCCATCCATTTCCAAACACAGGTACAATCCCCTGGAACCACTGGCATCCGTTTGCAGCAGCCGTATATTCATTAACGTTCATACAGATGCTCACTTTTTCACCCGGATCGAAAGGCCCTTCAAGTGGGCCACCGTTTGAACGAGCTGTCACCTGAAGATCACGATTGGCGACGCAAAATGATCCTTTGGAAATTGTGCTGATGCAAATTTTAAAATTACCTCCAATACTGTTCAGCGAGCTTACTGCTATGTAATATCTTGACGATGGTAAAATTGTAGTTCCTACCGCCATCGCTACTCCATGATCACCAATGATGCAACTCAAATTACCATTCGTCAGGTTGACCTGGTCAAGATTATCACATCCGGCATTCCCTTCAAAAAGAGAAATAACAGGGGATTCGAAATCACTGGTCCGTACTTCAATATTTATTACCGAAGCATCTGCATCAACATCGACCTCATACCAAACTGTTGGAAAATCACCCATCTGGCATGCACTCACGATCGGGTCAGGTGCAGCATTCAGATTGCATTCATCAATACATGTATAAGACTGATCAGAAGACACGTTTGGAAAAAGTTTTGCCGTTTGGCATACATCATTTCCATCGCATGGATCAACCAGAAATGAATTGTTTGCTTTTAAGTGAGGAAACGCTGAAAGCAAACAAATAAAAAGTGCCGAACAGGAAAGTATATTAGGTCTCATCAGCGTTAATTTTCAATTTGAAATGATATACCAATTTACAAAATTTAATTTTAAATCAACCCTACTCCAATGTTGAACGAAGTCGAAACATCTTTTGATATTGGTTCAATCGGTCGTTGAGCTGAGAGGTTACTGAGCTGTAGCATTAGGAAGGTGCCCAGCATGTCGAAGTATCGAAACGAAACGACGAATTATGTTGAGCGCACGAAACGATATGGGAAAAATCAAATCGCATTAAACAACAATACACCTATCATCGCCCCCACAACCGGCCCAACCACAGGTATCCACGCATACGACCAGTCACTGGTTCCCTTATTTTTTATCGGTAAAATAAAATGCGCGATTCGGGGCCCAAGATCTCTCGCAGGATTTATAGCATAGCCAGTGGGTCCGCCAAGAGATAATCCAATTCCCAACACCAACAATGCCACTGGCAAGGCATTTAACGTTCCAAGCGAATCAGTAGGTGCGGACATCGCCAAAGCACAGAATACAAGGATGAACGTTCCGATGATCTCAGTGATAAGATTGTAAGGTGTACTTCGTATTGCAGGCGAATTGCAAAAAACTGCCCGAATTAATTCTTTGTCTTCCGTAACATCAAAATGTTGCTTGTATGCCATCCATACAATACTGCTTCCAACAATGGCTCCTGCCATTTGTGCCAGTATATACGGAAACACCAGCGATGTATCAAAATCTTTAAAAAACGCGAGTGCCAGCGTTACTGCAGGATTGAGATGTCCGCTACCACCAAAATGTTGCGCGGTTATGATCCCGAGAAATACACTCATGGCCCAACCAAATGTGATGACAATCCAGCCTCCATGCTGTCCCTTGGTTTGATGTAAAAGTACATTGGCGACCACTCCGCAGCCCATGATGATGAGCACCATGGTGCCCAGGAATTCACCCGTGAAATGTTCCATTAGGATTGATCTGGTTTTAATAGTAAGATGGATTCAGGAAGATAATTCTTTGCTACCGAAATATATTCAGCTACCTGGTTCTTTATCCACGCCTCATCTTTATTCATTTCCACAGCCATAATTTCTGCGACAAGTTTTGCCGCTTCAATCGAAGCCCGTGCATCAAGGAATAACATCCTCGTTCGCCTCGCCAGTAAATCTTCAATGCCCATACACATTTCATGTCGTACACTCCAGATGATTTCAGCTTTTGTATATGGCAGATCACCAGACATTTTTTCACCCCATTCTTCATTCTCACCTGAGAGCTGATCAATGTATACCTTGTCTGATCCATAGTAATATTGGGGACTCCTGAAATCAACATCTGTTTGATATCCGTGAATATGCAGATCAGTTGTAATAGATTTCAAAGGTGTTAAATTTGCTTTTTGAATAGCCACCTCAAGTACATCTTCGGCCATTTTCCGATACGTGGTCCATTTGCCACCGGTGATGGATATGAGGCCTGAATCAGATACCGATATGTGATGTTCTCTTGAGATAGAAGCCGTCGATTTTTGGTTTCCTTTTACTAGTGGCCGCAATCCGCAAAAGACACTTTTAATATCATCATAGGCCGGCGCTTTGGTCAGATAATCCCGCATGTGTTCCAGCACAAAATCAATCTCTTCACTTAAAGCTACTGGCTCAACAGTCGGTTCTGACACCGGCGTATCTGTTGTACCTACTATGACCTTGCCATGCCATGGCACTGCAAACAAAACCCTTCCATCTTCTGTACGTGGAATCATGATCGCTGTATCTGAGGGCAGAAAAGAAGAATCAAATACCAAGTGAATACCCTGACTTAGTGTAACTATTGATTCCGCTTCAACATCATCCATTTTCATTACTGCGTCCGTAAATACACCGGTAGCATTAATGACCACCTTTGCATTTATTTCAAATGTTTCCGATCCCAAAGTGTCAGTTACCCGTACACCCTGCAACTGCTTTTCTGATTTTAAAAATCCTTCCACCTCAAAATAATTCAGGGCACATGCACTATGATCAGCAGCCGTCATAGCCAGATGAATAGCCATGCGTGCATCATCAAATTGCCCGTCATGATACAGCACACCACCTCTCAGTCCATTAGGATCAATCGTAGGTGCTGCTGCTAGAGTTTCTTCAACTGATAAAAATGTGGAAGGACCCAATCCAAGGCTTCCTGCCATCCAGTCATATGCTTTCA
>JBDSPM010000302.1:0-5017 GCA_039930325.1 Saprospiraceae bacterium | reverse complement strand
GTGAGGTCACCATTTGATGTTGGCCTACATCGGTGACAATCGTCGCGTCGCCTTTTGTATATTCATTGAGCAGAAAAATAACTTCCGCCATTTTTATTTCTCCTGTGGTATTCTGACAAGTTTTGCTGATGATTTTTTTATGTTCATCCTCCGTAAAATCGTTGAATGTTTTTAGCCATTGCGATCGATCCTGGCTGAAAACACGGGATGTCAGCAAAGGAAGTGCTGTTTTAGCATTTGCATGTATACCTACCTCTGCCTGAATTATTTTATTGATCTCAGAAAGGTCAATATCAATATGGATGACTTTCGCCTGCTTTGCATATCTGGCAACATTACCTGTTACCCGGTCGTCAAAGCGCATTCCAATACCGATTAAGAGATCGCATTCATTTGTATTTTTATTCGGACCATAATTGCCATGCATCCCGAGATAGCCGACATATAAAGGATGATCGTGTGGAAATCCAGATAAACCCAATAGGGTAGAGGCAACAGGAATATTTCCTTTTTCTGCGAATGCAATCAGCTCTTGTGTGGCATCAGCCAAAATAATACCCTGTCCAGCTAAAATGTATGGTTTTTTTGCAGCATTGATCAGGATAGCAGCATCATCTATGTTTGATAATTTTATTTCCGGTTCGGGTTGATATGTTGAGATGGATTTGCATGGCTGATAATGAAAATTTGTTTTCGCAAATTGAGCGTCCTTGGTTACATCGATTAGCACCGGCCCTGGTCTGCCAGTTCTTGCAATGTAAAATGCACGAGAAACTGCACTCACCATATCTTCGGCCCGTGTCACTTGAATATTCCATTTTGTGACAGGCACCGTAATGTTCATGACATCCACTTCCTGGAATGCATCTGTACCTAACAAATGAGAAGCTACCTGCCCTGTGATGCACACCAACGGAGTGCTATCGATCATAGCATCAGCCAGTCCGGTCACAAGATTTGTTGCTCCCGGTCCTGAAGTAGCAAAGACGATCCCTGTTTTTCCACTGACTCTTGCATAGCCTTGCGCAGCATGTATTGCGCCTTGTTCATGACGAACAAGAATGTGCTGGACGTTTTCGCTGAAATGGAACAGTGCATCATAGATCGGCATAATCGCTCCACCCGGATAGCCAAAAATAGTATCAACGCCTTCTGCAAGAAGTGAGCGAATTAAAATTTCCGAACCTGACATGATCTCGCCAGAACCGACTACCTGAGTTGCGGTGGTCTCTGATTTCTGTGGTTCCGAAATTTTATCGTTTTTAACAGTAGCAGACATGAATTAACTTTGATTTACTTGGATTGAACAGATTTTACTTTTTTTATTCACAGATCTTACACATTCATGTTTTGCCCCGATGGGGCAAGAGTGGTATTTTGTTTATCGTTTGTTACCGACCTGAAGCCCCTATGGGGCATTGATCATTATTCGATATTCGTTCCCGCAAAAAAGCGGGATCTTCCCTGCGCTCGATATTCGTTACTCGTTATTCATTATTCGATATTCATTATTCTTCATTTTTTGCAAAATAGGGGCTCCATCAGTTACGCACCCTTCCGCTGCTGTGGCAACGCATCTTGCGTATTTGAGTAAAGCTCCTTTGGAGACACTTAGAGCAGGTTGCTTCCACTTGGTTCGTCTTTTTTGTATATCAGCATCACTTACTTTCAATGTCATTTTATGATTTATGGTATCTATTTCTATGATGTCATCATCCTGGACAAGCGCGATAAGGCCACCGTCAAATGCTTCCGGTGTGATATGACCCACCACAAAACCGTGAGTGCCACCACTAAACCGTCCATCTGTAATCAATGCCACTGATTTTCCTAATCCTGCACCTATAATGGCAGAAGTTGGTTTCAACATCTCCGGCATTCCCGGGCCTCCCTTTGGACCGACATATCTGATCACAATCACATCTCCCTGTTTTATCTTACCTGAGTTGATGCTTTTGATCAATTCATGCTCTCCGTCAAAAACCCGCGCAGGACCCATGAATGTTTCTCCCTCTTTGCCGGTAATTTTCGCAACACTTCCCCCTTCAGCAAGATTGCCATATAAGATCTGAATATGCCCCGTTGCTTTGATAGGAGTTTCCAAAGGCTGTATTATTTTTTGTGTTTTAAAATTCAAGGAGGGTATATCCTTTAGATTTTCAGCAATTGTTTTTCCTGTGACGGTGAGGCAATCGCCATAAATTAAATTTTGTTGTAATAAATATTTCATCACTGCAGGAACGCCACCGATATGGTGAAGATCTTCCATCAGGTACTGGCCACTTGGTTTCAGATCAGCTATGACTGGTACTCTGTCACTAAGAGTTTGAAAATCATCCTGGGTGATCGATATGTCCACGCTTCGTGCCATCGCAATGAGATGAAGGACGGCATTGGTGCTGCCACCGAGTGCAATAACTACTGTAATAGCATTTTCGAATGCCTTCTTTGTCATGATATCAGAAGGTTTGATGTCATTTTCAAGGAGGTGACGTATTGCCTTACCTGCAGCATGACACTCATTTGTTTTTTCGGGGCTTAATGCAGGGTTCGATGAAGAAAATGGAAGGCTCATACCGAGGGCTTCGATGGCGCTTGACATCGTATTAGCCGTATACATGCCGCCACAAGCACCTGCACCAGGGCATGCATGACGAATGATCTCTTTGAAATCTGTTTCATTCAGAGTTCCTGCAAGCCTTTCACCCAGAGCTTCAAATGCAGATACTATATTCAGATCGCGACCTTTATAGTGCCCCGCTTCAATAGTGCCTCCATATACCATAATAGAAGGGCGATTGAGCCTGCCCATAGCAATCAGTGAGCCTGGCATATTTTTGTCGCATCCGGGTATGGCTATCAGCCCGTCGTAATAATGTGCACCGCAAACCGCCTCAATAGAATCAGCTATGATATCGCGACTTAATAAAGAATAGCGCATACCATCCGTTCCATTACTGATCCCATCACTAACCCCGATCGTATTGAATATCAAACCCACAAGATCTTGATCCCACACACCTTGTTTAACAACCTTAGCTAATTCATTCAGGTGCATATTGCAGGTATTGCCTTCATACCCCATACTCACGATTCCTACCTGCGCCTTTTGAAGATCTTTTTCATTTAAACCTATACCATAAAGCATAGCCTGGGCTGCAGGCTGGGTAACATCCTGTGTAATCGTCCTGCTATACTTGTTTAGCTCCATTTTTGAAGTCAATTACTAATTCCAGACATATGCTTGATGAACAGAATCATGATGATGACCCCGATCCTGCCGGGAAGGCATACTAAAAGTATATGCGTGGCAGGGAAAGATTAAATCAAATTATTGCCATTTTTACACTCCTTAAGAACTGAAAAATCACGAAAAACCCAATATATATTAAGTTTCGGACCACATAAATTACGATGACAAACCGTTCACCAGATCCTCTTTTTCAGTTGATCCACTCACTGCAGAAGCATGAAAAGCGCAATTTTAAGCTTTATATGCAGCGAAATTCCTCAAAGGAGGATTTGAAAGTGATACAGCTTTTTGATGCATTGGAAGGCATGGTGGAATATGATGAAGATGTGCTTTTTAAAAAGGCTACTTCATTAAAGAAGCAACAAATCTCTAATGCAAAAGCCCATCTGTACAGGCAAATTTTAGCCAGCCTGCGATTGCTTGAAAACAGCAATATCGATATCCTGCTTCATGAGCAACTTGATAATGCCATCATTCTTTATAATAAGGGACTTTATCAACAAAGCCTTAAGCTCCTTGATAAAATAAAAGAGACTGCCAAGGCCCACCATCAGTCTAGTCTTCTCATTCAGGTATTATTTCTAGAAAAAAAAATTGAAACTTTTCACATTACACGAGGCATGAAAGACAGGGCTACGCAATTGATCGAAGAAACCGATGATGTAAACATTCGCCTGATACGCATCACAAAACTCTCAAACCTGGCTTTGCAATTGTTCAGTTGGTATATAAACAACGGTCATGCGCGGAATGAAAAAGATGAAAAAGAAGTTGAAGATTATTTTCAGACGCAGCTGACTACTGATCTAAAACAGCCAAATAGCTTTTACGAAAAGCTCTACCTCTATCAATGCTATTGCTGGTATGCCTTTATACGCCAGGACTTTTTAGCTTATTACCGTTACACGCAGCATTGGGTTGATCTTTTTCACCAGGAGCCCATGATGTTGGAGATTGAGACGGCCAGCTATATCAAAGGAATGCACAATCTTCTCACTTCTCACTTCACACTACGAAATGACAGTAAAATTGAAAAGGATCTGAAGGCTTTTGAAGAATTCGCATCGTCGGCTATTGTAAAAAGTAGCATGAACAGCAGTGTACAGGTATTTCTGTACGTATATATTGCCAGGTTCAATTTCCACATTTTAGAAGGTACTTTCAATGAGGGATTGATGTTAGTGCCTGCGGTGCTCGATAAATTGAAAGAATTCCAGCTATATGTTGACAGTCATCGTATCATGGTCTTTAATTACAAGATTGCTTCCTTGTATTTTGGAGCCGGTGATTTTGGAAATTGCATTGACTACCTCAATAAGATTATTAACTGGAAAGTTGATCTGCGGAATGACCTGCAATGTTATGCGAGATTGCTTCATCTCATCGCTCATTACGAATTGGGCCATTATGATTTACTTGAATACCTCGTTAAGTCGGTCTATCGCTTTATGGCCAGGATGGAAAACCTAAGCCTGGTGGAAGAGGAAATGTTCAAATTCTTACAGAAATCCTTTCACTTGTCTGCGCAGGAATTAAAACCGGAATTTATTAAATTGCTTGATATCATAAAGCAATTCGAAAAGAGTCGTTTTGAAACCAGGGCACTTGTTTACCTGGATGTTGTGTCGTGGCTGGAAAGTAAGGTTTTTGAAAAACCAATTCAGGAAATAATAAGAACTAAATACCTTGAAAGGCAAAAAGTAAAGGTGAAAAATTAAATTCCAACTCCAGAATACAAAGATTTATTTTGTTTTGCTACTAATT
>JBDSPM010000301.1:0-6432 GCA_039930325.1 Saprospiraceae bacterium | reverse complement strand
GATGGGTCCATGATTCAATATGATAAGCACCATTTATTCTCTTACGGGACTGAAGATCAATTCTATACTCCGGGAAGTACTTCCCAGGTCTTTGAGATCTTAGGATGGAAGATAAAGCCGTTCATTTGCTACGATCTCAGGTTCCCCGTGTGGTGCAGAAATACAGAAGGCTATGACCTCATGGTGGTCTCGGCCAACTGGCCAGCTCCGCGAATACATCATTGGGACGCACTCCTCAGGGCAAGAGCTATTGAAAACCAAGCTTATGTGGCGGCCGTAAACCGAATAGGAACAGATGGCAACGATCTCACATATCCCGGCCACAGCAGTATATATGATATGAATGGAATAGCGTTATTGGAACTGCAGGATCGTGAAGGAATAGAGGTATACCAGCTTGAAAAATCAGTTTTGACTTCCTACCGGGATCACTTTCGGTTTTTACAGGATCGGGATAACTTCAATATCCAGGTTGGTATGGATATTGTATTATAAAAATTTTTAATGTGTTATAGCATGAGATTCATAAGACTATTAGGACTTTTAGAGCTGATTATCACCATGGCAAGCTGCTCTTCAGTCAGGCTGGCAGTCTATGATTACCAGAAGAAACATGACTACACGTTAGCCAGTAAGGCTAAATTTGTCAATGAACCTGTCACTAAATCAGACCGGTCAGCTGAAGTTTCTTTTACCCAGGCAGCTGCTAAATATATTGGTTCACCTTATAAATTCGGCGGTTGTGATGCCCAAAAGGGATTTGATTGTTCAGGATTCGTTTATACAGTAGCAAAATCCCAGGATTTGATCCTGCCCCGCTCTTCAGACCTTATGTCTAAAAAAGGCTCTCATATTCCCTGGAAAAAAGCGAGACAGGGAGATCTTGTTTTTTTCGGTGGACGAAGTAAAATCAATGAGGTAGGCCATGTAGGTATAGTTGAGAAAAATAAAGGTGATCATTTATGGGTCATCCATTCTACTTGTGGCGAAGGTGTAGTTAAAGAAGATGTCCTTGCAAGTCCGTATTGGAAAAAGAGAATTTTATTTGCAGTGGATATCATTCCCTCTCAGGGAAAGAGTTGATGGCCTGAAGCCTATACATGCCTTTCCTTTTATTCATTTTCTATGCTCCAGCAACATCCAGGCTTATATTTTGCACCAAGCGGTAAGCATCGCTATGGTATGTTTTGCACTGAAGATATTCTGAAGGAAAGCGTGATTGAGATATGTCCGATATTAGTTCTGCCCGCTGAACAGGCCAAAGAGATTGTGCGCAGTCATGTCCTGTATGAATATTATTTTGAATGGAAAAAAGAAAGCATTGCTATTGCATTAGGATATGGATCTCTGTACAATCATTCACCAAAACCAAATGCTGAATTTGTTGCAGATTATCCGAATCAATACATCCTATTCAAAGCAACTGAAATAATTACCTCCGGCACCGAAATAGTAGTTGACTACCATGCAGGAAATCCGGATGAGAAGGTGTGGTTTGAGATAAAATAAGTTATCGTTCGTTTCGGTTGGAATCGTTCGTTTCGGCTGTCCTACAACGAACATCATCGTTCGTTTCGGCTAGCGCTCAACGACCGATTAAGATAGTGCATGAATGTTTCGGCTATCGCTCAACATTTGTGGAAGTCCAAGTTGTTTTTGTCCCAGGCAAACCCTATTTTTGAAATACCAGAAAATGAAAACTCATGAAAGGATATCTCTACATCCTGGAATGTTCCAACGGGCTATACTATGTTGGGAGCACAAACGATCTTGCTCAGCGTTTTCTTGAACATCTAAATGGGGAAGGTTCAAATTTCACGTGGAAACATCTTCCTGTTAAATTAATGTATATTGAAATTTTTGAAAAAATTGAATTCGCTTTCAAGCGTGAAAAGCAAATTCAGGGGTGGAGTCGAAAAAAGAAAGAAGCATTAATGATTAACAATATAAAAGTGCTAAGGAAACTATCCGAATGCAGGAATGAATCATCTTCAAAATATTATAATGATGATCAGGGACAAGATTGAGTGAAAGAGTCGAAGAATTGACACGCCTACACTGGAATCGTTTCGTATCGGCTAGCGCTTAACGACCGATTAAGATAGTGCTTGAATGTTTCGGCTATCGCTCAACATTTGAAATAAGATTTCTAATCTTACGTATTGATTGAGCGTTAGCCGAAATCAAAAGGTGCAAATAAAAGGCGGTCACTGAGCGATAGTCGAAGTGACACGCCCCATATTTATTTTTTCCTTAACGTATACACCGCCCCAATAATAAAAGCAAATCCTGCAAACTGATACCATGTGATCACTTCACCATCCAAACTACCCCAAACCAATGCCATACAGGGTATAGCATACGCAATCGCTGATCCGAAGATCACGCTCGTCCGCTGTATCAAATGATAAAAGAAAATATTTGCAAATACGGTACACAACAACGCCAGCAAAATTAATGCAGGCATAGATGTCTCCCATGTTTCCGCTTGCGCAATGATAGGACCTGCCCCGGTAAGCCAAAGAATAACTATAGAAATACATCCCAATGGAAAAAAACCTACCGCTGTCAATGCAATAGGATGAATGTCCTGGCAATATCGTTTAACAAGATTTGCACTCATTCCATAGCACATGGTTCCGAACACGACATAAAATACATAGGAGCTAATGTGCCAGTCGCGTTCACCGAGCATCAATACAGTTATCCCCAGGCAACCTAACAATAATCCAACGAGATGATACTTTCGAAGCTTCGTCCTAAAAAAAAGTACTCCCATCACCAATGCAAAAATCGGTGTCAGGCTATTGAGCACACCGGTGACCGCACTTCCTAGCCTTGTCTCCGCGATCGCAAACATAAAGGCAGGAACCCCATTGCCTGTAAGGACCACAAGAGTGACTAAAAGAATTTTTCCTTTCGGAAATGGAATTCGGGAGAGAAGGAAAATAGGAAGGAAAGCAATAGCACTCAATGCAATCCGCATCGCCCCCACCTGAACCGGGGAAAAGTGAATGAGCCCTTTTTTTATGAGGATAAACGAACCACCCCAAACAAAAGCCAGTAATACAAAAACAGCCCAATTCTGCCATTCGTATTTTAAAGATGAAGAACCCTGTGATGTACTCATTTAGCGGGTGATATACCAATCACCTGATCCGAATACACGGCAGCAGGCTGGGGAATAGATTTCATGCTGTGAAATTGCAATAATTTACGGATTCCTGTATGAGATGTGAGATGTGAGATTTGGTATGTGAGATTTGGGATGTGGGAATCCCGCATCTCATATCTCACATCACGACTGTGAATTCCATATTGCCTCCAATCGTTTTATAGCAGCACTCATATCAATTCCCTTGCCCAGCACTCCCTTAAATAAATCACCCCGCTCATTCAGCATAGGCATCACATTCTTTATCGTGTAGTCCATCATCTTCAAACCTTTCTTCACTTCATCCCAATGCAAGGGCATCGAAACAGAAGCCCCTGGTTTTGGACGGGCCGAGTAGGCAGAAGCCACCGTTGCCTGCGGGCGGTTTTGCAAAAAGTCAAGATATATTTTACCGTTGCGTTTTGCTACCTGGCGTTCTATGCTCGTCACACGCGGCATTTGCTTTTGCACCATCGTCACTATCATGCGCGCAAATTCTTTGCATTGCTCGAACGTATATTTCGCATTTAGTGGAATGTAAATATGAATACCTGTAGAACCTGATGTCTTGCAATAACAATCTATCTGAGCATCCACTAAAAGTTCATGTGTGACTTGTGCAACTTTTATAACTGTATTAAAAGAACTTTTGTCGGGATCCAAATCAATAATGCACCATGTCGGATGATCCGGTTTTGATATTGTGCTATTCCATGGATTTATCTCGATGCAGCCCATGTTGACCATGAGAAGAAGGCTTGCCTCATCCTCCGCCAACATAAAATGTTTATCAACATCCTCATCTGCGCTTCTGTATTTAAACTGTTTAACCCAGTCAGGCACTTTACCTGTGATATCTTTTTGATAAAAACTTTTTCCTGCATATCCATCCGGATATCGGTTTAAGGATTCCGGCCGTCCTTTCAGATACGGTAAAATGAAGGAAGACACCTGGTAATAATAATTCAGCAAATCACCTTTGGTCAGCTTCTCTTTTGGCCAGAACAATTTATCCGTGTTTGTAAATTTCAGTTCATGTCCATTTATTTTTTTCACCTGGGTTTCCTCACTTGGATTCAGGAGTGTTTTTTTGGATTCATCTGCTGCCGGCATGACTTTTCCTTTTAGCATTTTTGGATTTGATAGTTTTTTAAGCGTAACCGTTTTCTCTTCATGCACCTCATTCGCTTTTTTATCCTCGCGCATACCCTCAAAGGATGGATGACGCATCACACCATCAGAGGTCATCTCGGTATAGCTGACTTCACAAACAAGCGCAGGCTTCAACCAGGTAGAAGATGCATTCGGAGGATTGGGACGAAATCGCGAAGGTTTGTTGACATCAATGTCTTCGCTGAATGGATTAATTTTTCGGATAAGCGGCTTGAATAGTTTCATTATGTCTTTTTGCAACTGATCTGAAAAACCGGTACCAATTTTTCCTGTATACACAAGCTTGCTGTTTTTGAAAACACCTACAAGAAGGGAACTGAATGTTTTGCTGCTGCCTTCGTTTTGTGTAAATCCACCGATCACCACCTCATGCCGTTTATTGGATTTCATTTTCAGCCACTCCTTGCTACGTGCCCCCGGATAATACAAGCTATCGATCCTCTTGGCCATGATTCCTTCAAGTCCCATTTTACCAACAGCAACCAAAAGATCAGATGCCTTGCTTTCGAAAGTTTCACTCATCCTGATGATCGAATCACCCTTGGGTAAAATTTGCCGAAGCATATCACGTCGATCTGTCAGTGGCACTTTTGTAAAATCAAATCCATCGTACCACATGAGGTCAAACACATAATACACGAGATCACCATCGGCTTCACTCCGCCAGTTTTGCAAAGCACCGAAATCAGGTTTGCCTTTGTCATCTAACACAACTATTTCACCATCTACGACAGCCTCTATTCTCCATGCTTCCATAGCCTTTAGAACCGGATAAAATTTTTCATTAAAGGACTTATTATTCCTGGAAAGGAGGTTGCTGCTTTTTTTATATATCATGGCTACTGCCCGATATCCATCCCACTTAATTTCGTAAGTCCAACCTTCCTGATCAAAGGGCTCGGTCAGTGTAGCCAGCATGGGTTCAACGATTTTTGGAAATGGTGTTTTGCATGCTTCATCAGGAAATGCGGACGGCGTCAGGCTTTTTTTTTACCAGCCAATTTTGCAGTGGATTTAGACACAGATTTTTTTACAGCGGCTTTTATATTACTTTTTTTAGCTGTTCCATTTTTGGGAGGAGATGATTTCGCAGCAGTCGTTTTTTTTGATGTTGATTTTTGTTCTGCAATAAGTTTTGCCGTGCCCGGCGAAAAATCTTCACTGTGCAATGCCTTGGCTATTTGTTCAAGTGTTTTTCCGGAAGAGACTGATTTGTCTTTTAAAGTGATATCATTTTCGGAGGCATACTTATCGTTGTGCTTGATCAGCAGCCATGAGTTTTCGGATTGATGCGTGCGTACCAAAGCCCATTCACCTTTCATTTTTTTTCCATGCATCACTATTTTGATGGATCCGTCTTTCAATTGTTTGAGCAAATGTTTCTCCTGTGCTTTTTTGCCTTCTATTTTTTCAAGCGGCTCGTAGGTTCCATTGTCCCACACAATGACTGTACCGCCACCATATTCGCCTTTTGGAATCGCGCCTTCGAAATCTTTGTAATCATACGGATGATCCTCTACCATCATCGCAAGCCTTTTTACTTTGGATTCCGTAGAGGGACCTTTGGGCACGGCCCAGCTTTTCAATACACCTTCCATCTCCAGACGGAAATCATAATGCAGTCTGGTAGCCGCATGTTTCTGAATGACAAATACCAGACTTCCTCCTTTGGGTTTTCCACCTCCTGGTTCCGGTGTGATTTTTAAATCACGTTTTTCTTTATACCGTATCAGGCTCATGAGGCTCGTTTTTTAGCAGCAGGTTTTGCACCAAGACTTGCTTTTAACTGACCAAACAAATCATCCTTTTGTGTATAGACGACCTGCATTTTCTTGGCAGGCGACTTCTTACCTGTAGCTTTATTTTTGATCGCCTTCATCAATTCCTTTTTGTATTCATCTTCATACTGTGAAATATCGAAAGACTCAGAGTATTGTTTTATTAATTCAAGGGCCATCGTCAACTCTTTTGGAGAGATGCGTGCTCCATCCGGAACTTTTATTTCTGCCGGCGACCGTAGTTCTTCTTCGAACCTCAATTGCTGAAGCAAGAGATAATTTTCACGCGGACGAATGACGGACAGGTGTTCCTGTGATCGCATCACA
>JBDSPM010000300.1:0-3068 GCA_039930325.1 Saprospiraceae bacterium | reverse complement strand
TACTAAATAATATTTTTAATCCAACAGGCTTAAATGGAATTATTCCGTTGGCCTTCACACCCGATGCGGGTCAATGTGCAGCTATCAATGCTACGAGTATCGAAGTATCTCCAATGACCATTCCGGTGATTGCCGGCGTGCCTGCTTCAATTTGCGAAACAAATTCACCCATTTCACTCTCGACAACACAAAGTGGTATAAACGGTCTCTGGTCCGGCCCCGGAGTATTGAATAATATTTTTAATCCAACAGGCCTAAACGGAACTGTGGCATTAACTTTCATACCCGATCAGGGACAATGTGCAGATACGAATGCAACAGCGATAATAATAACGCCTGCACCCACTCCCATGATCTCAGGAACACCCAATAGCATTTGTCAAACGAACACTTCAATTTCGCTACCGACTATACAAAGTGGTATCAATGGTAATTGGTCAGGCACAGGAGTAACCAACAATTTTTTTAATCCTTCAGGTTTAAATGGAAGTATACTTTTAACCTATTCTCCTGATGTGAGCCAGTGTGCATTAGTCTCTTCGTCGAATATTTTTGTCGAACCGGCTATTATTCCTTCGATCACCGGGATACCTGATTCAGCATGTCAGGTCCAAGCTTCATTTTCTCTGGCAACATTACAAAGTGGGATCACTGGAACATGGACAGGGCCGGGAGTAACAGGAAATAATTTTTATCCATCCGGATTGAATGGGAATATTTCACTGACGTTTACTCCCGCAACCGGGCAATGCGCGAATGTTGCTTCCACAAGTATTACAATAACCGCAAGCTTCATTCCTGTTATCTCCGGAATACCGGTTTCAATTTGTGAAACAGCATCACCTGTTTTACTATCGGGTATTCAAAATAATATTTCAGGTAATTGGTCAGGGCCAGGAATAACATCTAATATTTTCAACCCTGCCGGATTAATTGGAGCCTACACATTGACATTTCTTCCCAATGCCGGTCAATGCGCCAATACAGCCACTGCCCCGATTGTAATCAACACCACACCTTCATTCTCAAATCTCGCTGCGTCATGTGATTCGATATCACAGACCTATATCGTCACCTTCGATATCACCGGTGGTGCCCCGGGAAGTTACACGGTGAATGGAAATCCGGTGGCGGGCTCAGGTTTTATTTCATCACCCTTTGATGCAGACAGCACAGATTATATTTTTTTGCTCGACGATGGCTCTGGTTGTGGACCCGTGACTATAGATGGTCATCTTAACTGCGCATGTGCAACCTTTGCAGGAACGATGAATTTCACAGGCACGCCATTAAAAATCTGTGAAGGTTCTCCATTTTCTGTCTTTCACAATAGTGATGAAAATCTTGATTCAGATGATTTGCTGGGGTTTGTCATTCACGATAATGCCGGAACGCAACTTGGTACAATCTATGCAATAAGCGATAGCACCATTTTCGACACTCCCCAGGGAATAAATTTTGGACAGTACTATTACCTATCCTCAGTGGCAGGAACGAATAATGGAACAGGCAGTATTGACCTGAACGATGCTTGTTTGTCAGTTTCTCAGGGCATCCCGGTGATTTTCAATAAGTCGGTGGAGTCGAATATTACAGCAACATTGTGTCCGGGAGAATTCATGACAGTGAATGGAAGCGTCTATGATGAAGTTCATCCTGCAGGTTCTGAAATAGTTACTGGAGTAAGTTCTAATGGATGTGATTCAATTGTGCATGTTGCTCTTTCGTTTTACCAACCCGCGATGATTAATGTAAATAAAACACTCTGTTCCGGCGAATCAGTGATGGTGAATGGAGTCATTTATAATCAATCTCATTCCACTGGCACCGAAACAATTCTGAACGGAGACATACATGGATGTGACTCCACCATCATTGTACAACTTTCATTCTATCCGGCTGCGGCTCATCAATTGAATAAAACGTTATGTTATGGCAGCAGCATTACTATAAATGGAACCATCTATAATGAATCAAATCCTGCGGGCACAGAAATACTTTTAAATCAATCCTCTTTCGGTTGTGATTCAATAATCATTATCAGTCTCAACTTTGATTCCGTTGCCAAAGAAAATATTAACAGCGTCCTCTGTCCTGGCGAATCACTCATGGCGAATAATGTTATTTATAATGAGTCCAACCCAATAGGCACCGAGCTATTTCCCAATGGAAGTGTATACGGCTGTGATTCCCTGGTGAACATTTCACTTTCTTTTTATCCACCCAGTCAAAATGATGTGCATCAAATAGTATGCGCGGATGAAAGTATTATCGTAAATGGTACTCTCTATGATACACAACATCCATCCGGATTTGAGACATTGGCAGGTGCCGGTCAACATGGTTGCGATAGCGTGATGAACATTTCACTTTCCTTTTATCCACCAAATCAAAGCGACTTACGCTTCACCCTTTGTGAAGGTGAAAGCGTGACTGTAAATGGCACGGTCTATAATGGCCAAAATCCTTCCGGAACAGAAACATTCCAACAGGCAGATGCCAATGGATGTGATTCCATTATCACAATTGAAATTCTGGAACTTCCTCATCCGGAAGTCGATGCAGGACCTGACCAATATATTCATTTGGGAGAAAACGCTGCTTTGAAAGCAGAAGCCACATTTCCGGTAGCGTCATGGTCATGGTCCCCTATAGATTTTCTATCCTGTACGGATTGCCCTGACCCTGTGGTCGTCAGTCCTGATAGGGACATACAATATCTGCTTACAATCAGCAATGCAGATGGATGCATGGCATATGATAAAGTGCAACTATTTGTTTCGGCAGGTGATGAAATTTTTATGCCTACTATTTTTTCACCCAATGGAGATGGTATCAATGATCTCATTACGATTAATGCAACTCCTAAAGTTCAAAATATTACATCGTTGAGATTTTTTGATCGATGGGGAGGTCTAATCAGCGAAATGCGCAACTTTTCACCTAATGATCCGGGATATGGTTGGGATGGAAACTTCAACGGAAAGGCAGTTAATCCGGGAGTATACAGATGGGTTGCAGAGGTAGAATTTAAAGAGGGTCAACATAAAATATTTTCAGGGGACGTA
>JBDSPM010000299.1:0-5970 GCA_039930325.1 Saprospiraceae bacterium | reverse complement strand
TTCCTTAAAATTCTGACATTTCGTCTACTAATATTTATTTTCCATGCAATCCCGTATGACCACGTCCAGCAATTGTGCAACGGACCATCCATATGCTTTCGCTTGCTGTGGAATGATAGATGCCTCTGACATCCCAGGTGTTGTGTTTGCTTCTAAGAGATAGAACACATTGTTTTCAAGAATGTAATCAAACCGTACCATACCTCTGCAACCCAGCATACGATAAAGAAACTCAGATCTGTCCTTGCATTGTTTCGCCAACTCTTCTGAAAGCCTCGCCGGTGTTATTTCCTGGCTTTCTCCCTCATACTTCGCGGCAAAATCAAAAAACTCTCCCTTCGGAATAATTTCGGTGATTGGGAAGACGTGATAGTTGGATCCCTCTCTTACGACTCCGCAGGAATATTCCGGTCCTATAAGTGCCCGCTCTATCATCACTTCATGATCATAGCCAAGGGCCAGGTCAATGGCCTCTTCAAGAGAAGACCATTCTTTTACTTTAGTCACGCCGTAGCTCGATCCATTATTGTTGGGCTTTACAAAAAAGGGTGGTTTAATGTTTTTCTCTTCTGCTTCCTGTCGCGATATTTTAGATTTGACTATCATGCTGTCGGCCATAGGAATGTCATACTGCCTGAGATAATCTTTACACATTTGTTTGTTGAAGGTGAGCGCGCTGGTCAGTATGCCACAAGCGCTGTGCGGAATATTCATCATTTCAAAGTACCCCTGGATTTTTCCATCTTCCGCCGGTGAGCCATGAATAATGATGAATGCAAAATCATACGAGATGATTTTCTCTCCTGATGCATCTTTCTGTGAAAATGAATTGAGATCTACATAATTACCTGACGAGATATCTCTCCATCCGTTCGGTGTAATATCGATTGTGCTTGTCTTGTATTTATTTCCGGCCAGGTGGGTCGATATGGTTTGAGCACTCTTCAGTGAAATTCCTCTTTCTGCAGAGGGTCCGCCTGCGATGATAGCTATGTTGATCATTTCGTGCTCAAGATAAATTCAAATTAATAATTAGGAATCTAAAACCTTTTTTTCCTGCAGTTGTGTCCTGGCGGGGATTCAATATTAGATTTTGTTCATTAAAGAGTACGTTTTTCTCTTCTAGTGTTGGTTGCCTTGATCGAAATTTAAGGGTTTTATATAATAATTTAAGGGAATTCCATTACTTGTTTTCAGTGGTTTCATTAAGCTTTGAATCAAGAGGCATTGGTCGTTGTATTGAATTCCAATTATTTATTATACTATAACCGCTTTCTGCGTTAATTCATAGTTAAATCTCTTTTTTTTGTTCAACTTTTTTGCATTCTGTTCAACTTTACCATAGATTTGAGTAAACAAAAAAATAACCATTATGTCAACCACGGATTTCAATCACCAATTATCAAGTCTTAGTGGCCCTCTCCATACCTTCGCTTACAAGCTCACCAAGAACACAGAAGAGGCTAAAGACCTATATCAGGAGACTGCATTTCGCGCTATTAGCAATGTGGATAAATTCATTCCCGGGACTAACCTCAAAGCATGGTTGTTGACGATCATGAAAAATATTTTCATCAATAACTATCGTAAAAACGTAAAGACCCGCACAATCATAGATTCCACGGACAATCTTTACTATATCAATAGCGGAGCAGCTTCCATCCGGAATAGCGCTGAATCCAATATCATGATGAATGAGCTTGGGGGCATGGTAGAATCGCTTGATGATTCTTTGCGCGTTCCTTTTGAAATGCATTACCTCGGACATAAATACCAGGAAATAGCTGAAACCCTGAACCTGCCTTTGGGCACAGTCAAGAGTCGCATCTTTTTTGCCCGCAAGGAATTAAAAGAGATGATTGAAAGAAGATATCAGGTGGCACGTCCATAAAGTATAAGTCTGGTAAACCCAGCATCGCCATCAGGATTGTTTTACGTCTTATTCAAAGAACAAGATGTTTAGCTTTGCCTGATGGCGAATTTTTTTGCCCGCACCTTACTCTCCTGGCATCATGCTCATCACAGGCCTCTTCCATGGGGAGATAACGAGCGAGACCCATACCATATCTGGTTATCTGAGATCATCATGCAGCAAACCCGCATCAGCCAGGGTGCGGGATATTACCTGCGTTTTGTTGAAAGATTTCCTTCCGTCTTTGATTTGTCCGTGGCTTCGATTGATGATATCATGCGATTATGGCAAGGGCTTGGATATTATACACGAGCCAGGAATCTGCACAAGGCTGCCATATATATAGTAAGGGACCTCAATGGACATTTTCCGGATTCGTTTGAAGGATTATTAGCGCTTCCGGGAGTTGGCCCTTATTCGGCTGCTGCAATTTCTTCTTTTGCTTATGGCCTTCCGCACGCTGTAGTAGATGGAAATGTTAAACGCGTGATTGCACGGTTTGCGGGCATTACTCAATCAATTGATGTTGCTTCAACTCAAGATAAGATACACGAGCTTGCTTCGGGTTTTATGAAGGACGCTTCGCCTGCTTTGTTCAATCAGGCTATAATGAATTTTGGGGCGCTTGTATGTAAGCCACAGGCTCCTTTGTGTTCCACCTGCCCGCTTTCAAAAAGATGTTTTGCGTTACGGCATGATATGGTAGATGCTTTGCCTGTCCGTTCGAAGAAAAAAGTAAACCGGGTTCGTTATTTTCATTTCGTTCGGATTGAGTATCGTGGAAAAATCCTTCTTCGCCGAAGAGAAGAGAAAGATATCTGGCAGGGTCTTTATGTGCTTCCTTTTTTAGAAAAAAAATCATCCCGCTCCCTTTCGGTTTCACAAATCAATACCTTTGTCACTGATCTCTTGGGACCCTGCGATTATGTTTATAAAGATTGTTCGAAACCTGTATTGCAGCAACTTTCACATCAGACCATAAGTGGTCGCTTTATTCTTCTAACACTTCTGGCCTCACCACGAAAATTATCTGAAGAATATGTGTGGGCTGCTAAACGATTAATCCACACTGTCGCAAAGCCCAAAATGATTGCAGATTTTCTGGAGCAATAACAATGGCGACCCATTTCATTTTACATTTTATTGGCCCGTCTGAATCAAACTTCCCTTCACTATCTCGTCTTCCATATTTAAATTCAACGCGCCATCTTTTGTGATGTGATTTAAAAGATTCAGCACATTATTGCCATACATCTGGCTGGCGTCCTCCGGCATTTCGGTTTCAAGAGATGAGTTTCCAATGATCGTCACTCCGTTTATCACGATCGTTTTGTCGTTTTCTGTCAATGCGCAATTTCCGCCTGTGGATGCTGCAAGATCTATTATCACAGAACCATATCTCATTAACGAAATCGTATCCGCCTCGATTAGTACCGGTGCTTTACGGCCCCTTACTTGTGCTGTACATATGATCACATCTGCTTTAGATGCCCTGGCCTGCACTTCCGCTCGTTGTCTGGCGAGAAATTCTTCAGATTGTTGAACCGCATATCCTCCTGCGCCTTTATCGTCTGCGGCTCCTTCTACTTCAACGAATTTAGCACCCAGACTTTGTACTTCTTCTTTTGCTGCTCTTCTGACATCAAAAGCCTCCACCACAGCGCCTAGCTTCCTGGCGGTCGCTATTGCTTGCAAGCCTGCGACTCCAGCGCCGATGATGAGCGCTTTGGCTGGACGAATACTTCCCGCAGAAGTGATCATCATCGGAAAATAACGAGGCAGCTTTTGAGCTGCCAGCAGCACGGCTCTATAGCCTGCTACCGAGGCCATTGAAGAAAGAACATCCATTGACTGTGCGAGCGTAGTTCGTGGTATCATATCCATGCTGATCACACGAATGGAATATTTCTTCAGGCTGTCGAGTACTCCCGGATCCTGGTATGACCTGAACTGGGAGATCAAAAGAGTGCCTTCTTTTATCTGTGCCAAATCCTGATCCGATGGAGGAAATATGGTAACTATTACATCCGCTCCTTTCAGAATGGTGTTTTTTTCTTTTGTCTCCGCAACACCTGAATACTTCTGGTCTTCGAAGCCTGCTTGTTGACCTGCACCGGATTCAATCCACCAGGTTACCTCTTTGAGCCTTGAGCGTTTGATAGTATCCGGCGTGATCGCCACGCGTTTATCATTGCGCTCTCGGATTATTCCAATTATCAAGGCCATTATATGTCTTACTTAAGTATCTGTGCGAAAGATAATGGTAAAATTTACTTTCAATATGACCCTTGCTGAGGGTTGAGGTTTTAATCCTGTCTCAACGTCATTCTTGCTTCGATTCCTCCTGAGCACTTACCCCTATAATTGATTTTGATCATGATCTATACTCGATCTTTTTTGTTACAAACACTCCCCTATCTTAATTCCGCTAAATTTACAAAAGCAAATTCCTCTTCATGGGTGTCAATAACAAAAATACTGTTCTGATACATGGCTTTGGCTTTGATCATCGAACGTGGTACCCGCTTGAGCTCGCTTTTGAAGGGCACGAGGTTACGTACCTCGCGCTTCCGGGTTTCGGAATGGATCAGCAGATAGAGCCCTATACTATTCCGGAGCTGGCAAAAAAATATTGGGATCATCTCAGCGAGGCTGGAGTGGACCAGGTACACCTGGTCGGCCATAGCATGGGAGGATACGTCTGTATTGAGATGATGGCTTCTCAACCTTCTCGGGTCCTGAGCCTGGCATTGATTCATAGTCATGTGTTTGCTGATTCACCGGAAAAAAAGATTTCCCGCACAGAAACTGCAGATCATATTCGTGCAAACGGCGCGAGCGGCTTTGTCAATAAATTTATACCCTCTCTTTTCGCTGATGCCAAAAAATCAGAAGGCGTTATTAAGCAACTAATCGAACGGACCCTTCAATATGATTCTCTCGCTTGGGTGTATGGGTTGCTGGCTATGCGGGATCGATTGGATCATAGTGAACATCTTACGGCGGCTCAATTTCCCGTTTTGCTTTTGATGGGAGAGGCGGACAAAGCCGTGCCTGTAGATCTTGCTTCAAAGCAGGCCCTGTTGGCCGGGACCACAAGTTTACATGTATATCCTGATACCGGACATATGGGCATGTATGAGAATACGCAGACTTTGATAGCGGATTTGGTTCGGTTTTATGAGGCGTTTTCTGAATGATTTATTTAGTATCCTTTGCGCCTGTTTTTGTATACAGCCTGCTGATATACTGGTTGGTTTCTCCTGCCTCCGATAGGCGGCATATCAATCTTTTCTTTTGCGTTCTCATGGGATTTTTTTCTGCGCTTGTAGCTCTTGCGATTGAATATTTATGGAATCTTTTTCTGGGTGATTTCATTGCATCGCACCGTTCCCTGATCTTCTTTGAAAGCTTTGTCGGGGTCGGGGCTATTGAAGAAGCAGCTAAGTGGGTATGGCTGGTTTTCATTATTAATTCATGGCGTTCTTTTACCAGATATTCAGATGGTATTTTGTATGCGTGTGGTATTGCGGCAGGTTTTAATTTGGTGGAAGCCTCACTTTATATCATCACCGATGGAACCCTGATGAGCAGTATTATACGGAGCTTCTCCGCCGTACCGGTCCATTTTCTTTTCGCTATTCTTATGGGATTCTTTTGGTCAAGGTATACGTTGGAGCAGCCAAAGTTTTTTTGGATTTCTCTTCTTATTCCAGTCCTGTTACATGGCCTTTATGATTTTTTTATACTTCAGCAGTATACTGAGTTATTGATTGGTGGTGCCATACTGGTCTTTATCGGAAGTCTTTCTCTTTCCATATGGGTCTGTCGAAGTGCAATGCGGGCAGATCGCGTAAGGCAAATCGGTGATGTCATATAATTCAATCTTGTTTTTTTGTGTGCCTCTCCGAATCCCGTACCGTTTTCTTCTCTATATTTTTCTGCAGTGCCTCCTGAAGATTTATATTCATTTGATTTGCCAGGCAAATCAGCACCCAGAAGGTGTCGGCTAGTTCGTCGGTTATGGCTTCTTGTATATTGATTTCCATCTCGTCATC
>JBDSPM010000298.1:0-3189 GCA_039930325.1 Saprospiraceae bacterium | reverse complement strand
TGAAATAACTAAGATTTGATGAAACAGACACCGCTTCTAAGGTTAAACTTAATTTGACAGAATACAAAAGCAATATTTCTTCACAATCCCCTCTTAGGCAGCCAAATGAGGGGTTGGGAAGGGAGATTGCTTTTGTCAGATGAATTGAATCTCAATTAAGCAATGATGTAATTTCAAATACCAGCTATTACAAATAATTTTATTTACTCATTAAAGATTTTCGTATTTCGTATTTCGTACCCCGTATTTCGTACCCCGTATTTCGTACCTCGTATTTCGTACCTCGTATTTCGTACCTCCTATTTCGTATTTCGTACCTCGTATTTCGTATTTCCTACAGGTCTACCTTATCTTTTTCAATAAGCCTGAAACCATTACCATGGATATTCATGATCTGAAGATTGGAATCTTTGCTTAGATATTTGCGCAGCTTGGTGACGAATACATCCATGGACCGTGCGGTAAAATAATTGTCTTCTCCCCAGATTTTCGCGAGCGCTTCTGACCGTGTCAGAACATCATTCTTATGCTGGCAGAACATTTTTAATAAGTGGGCTTCCTTGGGCGATAATTTTTCGCGTTCGGGTCCATTCGTGCCGGGCCAGGAAAGGATGCGCAATGGATAATTAAAATGATACCCGCCTATGTGGTATTCCTTTACTTCATCCTCTTTGTCTGCTCCCTTATTGACCCTGCGAAGGATAGCCTGGATACGAAGTAACAACTCTTCCGAATTAAATGGCTTGGCCAGGTAATCATCAGCACCGATCTTAAACCCTTCCAGTATATCTTCCTTGAGATTTTTCGCTGTCAAAAAAATGATCGGCATTTCTTTGTCCTTTTCCCTGACTTCTTTCGCAAGTGTAAAACCATCTTTGCGCGGCATCATGACATCAAAAATGCACAAATCAAAACTCCCTCTTCTGTAGCTCTCAAACCCGGCTACTCCATCCGAAGCGAGCGTGACATCATAATCATGCATTTCCAGGTAAGATTTCAGTACATCCCCAAAATTCTGATCATCCTCCACCAGTAATATTTTACTTGCTGTCATACCTATATAATTTTCAGTTTCTTCTAACGGAATTAAAATTCCGCTCTACTTTATTTTTTTTGCCGGACTGGAATATAAATAGAAAATTTACTCCCTTTGCCAAGCTCGCTTTTCACTTCAATGGTACCCTGATGAGCTGATGTAATGGCTTTTACATAACTCAGCCCTAAACCAAACCCTTTTACGTCATGAAGGTTTCCGGTATGTACCCGGTAGAATTTATCAAAGATATGCTTTTGATCTTCTTTGGACATCCCTATTCCCTTATCCTCCACATTGATCTGAATACCTCCGTTGACATTTAGGGTGCTGATATCTATATCCGGAGAGGAGTCCGAATATTTATTTGCATTATCCAGCAAATTGTGGATGACGCTAGACAGATGTGTCTGGTCTCCCTGCACGACTGCCCGGCTGGCGTCCAGATGCGTTGTGATCTTTCCTTCACGCTGGTGTACCTGAAGGCTGAGGTGATCTACTGCCTGCTTTATCAATTCATTCAGGTCGACCTCGGAAATTTTTAGCTGGAAATCTTTTTTATCTATCTGCGCCATCTGCAACACCTTCTCTACCTGCTGTAGCATACGTTTATTCTCCTGCCGAATGATGCCGATGAACCGATTGATCTTACTTTCATCGGTGATCACTTTGGGACTCGCTATTGAATCGGCCGCCAGCGATATTGTAGCGATAGGCGTTTTAAATTCGTGCGTCATGTTATTGATAAAATCGGTTTTCATTTCTGAAACTTTTTTCTGTCGCAGGATGACATGAATCGTATAGCTGAAGCAAAATAAAATCAGGCTTGTAAAAAGAATCGCCGATAACATCGTGGGAAGAAGAGAATACCACAGCCAGCCTTTTTTGTTTGGAAAATGAAGCTTAAGCCAGCCCGGTGAATTCCGGATATCATTTCTGTATAGGGCTACCTGGTATTTTGAAGTGAATAAGCTCCGGGATTGCGGGTTGTCGACATGGCTTGCCTCAGATTCATCCATATTCCCAACTACATAATTCCCATTGATGATGATGAAGTTGGTATCTGAAGCCTGTATGACCCCATATTGATAAGGCAAATCGATGCCCCGGTTCTCCAACTCTTCCTTAATTAACTGAGTTAGTTTTTTTGGATCTATGCGCTCAGAAATATCAGGTGGGTTGAACCGACGTTGTTCATCTAAAATTTCCCAGTACGTGCTTTGCCGCCTCCAGTTGTCCATAGGATCCAGCAGGGAAATCAGTTTGTCATTTTTAAATAAGCTATCACTCAGTGCCTGCGTATTTTTTGATCCCTTACCTGACATACCGGATTCGTGTATGAACTGGGCGATTTCCTGTTGAATCATCAATGCAGGAGCATGATTGAGTATATCAAGAGGTGTTTTCGATTCTATAGCAGAAAGCCTTTCCTCCACCTTATTCAATGCTTCTATCACATTTGTATCAAACCTCGATTCCTGTTGTCTCATGGACCAGTTGAACCAATAGATCTGTATCAGGCTTGAACCCAACAGCCCAATCGACATCAAAGCAATGATCATCCAGATAGCCCGCTTACTCATACTTGTGGAAACAAAAATAAGCCTGTGAAAGATTCACAGCGCATTTTAAGAAAGTATTAACGATGATAGGATTGTGTAAATGCGCGATTGTGTAGAGGCGCGATTAATCGCGCCTCTACACAAATCGTGTCTCTGCTTCTTTTATAATACATGGATTTTAATATTCCTGTACCAAACAGGATTTCCATGATCTTGTAACGAAATTTTCCCCTTCGGGGCAAGACCAAATCCTTTCATGTCCTTGAACTTGGATTTACTGATCATATCTTTCCACTTGTCGGTATACATGTCATATTCAACTACCTTCCTGCCATTGAGCCAATGTTCGACATGGCCTTTATTTTTGATCAGGCGAACTTTGTTCCATTGGCCTGCCGGTTTCACGGTGACATAATTAGATTCGATCATATCATACAGGTCGCCTGCTTTATGAGCCTTGAATCTTGCATCAGGATGACAAGTATTGTCCAACACCTGCATCTCTGGGCCTGTTTTCCATACGTATTCATGATCTGTAGATTCCACTACGTTGTATATAATACCACTGTTGCCACATGGAGAAATTTTCCATTC
>JBDSPM010000297.1:0-3188 GCA_039930325.1 Saprospiraceae bacterium | reverse complement strand
AAATTAAAACTTCAGGATCAGAAAGCAATGCAGAGGCGATAGCAAGCCGCTGTTTCATCCCCAGTGAATAAGTTTTAAAAGGATCATTTCTTCGATCGAACAAGCCGACCAGTTTCAAAAGTCCTTCAGTATCCGGCTTGCGGATATCTTTGATTCGGCTATGCACCGTAAGATTCTGGTTGGCACTGAGGAATGGATAGAAATTAGGCTGTTCCAGAATGGCGCCTATCTTTTTTCGCAGGGAATAGTCATCGCCTTTTTCAAACCAGGTATAGCTTCCTTTAGTAATGGAGACTACTCCAAGGACCATCCCGAGGGTGGTGGTTTTACCACTCCCATTGGGTCCCAATATTCCAAAAACCTGGTTCCTTGAGATGCTGAGATCTAATGCATCAACAGCCAGTATGCGTTTTGAATATCGTTTGGAGAGTTGATGGGTCTGAAGGATAATATCGCTCATCAGGATTTCAGTTTTTTAGTAAATCCATTAATGATGACTGATCAGCGACCTTCAACGAAGATAGATATTTCAGATTCAGAGGTCCATCGATATCGAAAAAGATGTCTTCAGTTTTTGTATCCAGGAATCCTATGTATTGAGACTGAGCGTTCGATTCTTTCACCCATAAGCTGATTCGGGCAGCGTCGGCTGTTCGCACCTCCATCAATTGCTCGAATCCATCAGCCATGATTCCGGTGCTGAGATCTTTTATCTGATAAGTGGAATCTTCTTTTGGCGGAAGATAAATGGTGATTTTCCGGACGTCCCTGATCAGCTTATTGAAGTCAGGATCACCATTGATATTCGCAAGCCTGATGATGCTTTGATAAAGATATTTTTTCTGGACATCCGGATATTTAGCCTCATGACCGATGATAGCGGCAGGAATATGTTCATTTTGGCAGCTTAATGCCAGAAATGACAACAGAGGAAACAGGAGGATGAAAACGGGTTTCAATTTATCCATGCGCTAAAATGGGGACAATTTCTTCAACATAACCATATCAGTTTAAGGAAATCGAATTAGCTGCCAGGTAAATCTTAATACTACTCTTAGATCAGGCGGATGACGTGGAAAGCGTATAAAAGTTACACACCCCTTTATCAACCGAAGTCGGAGATTGGTGGCACTATTAGTAGTGCCACTAAGGTCTAACGTGCTGATTTTGAGGTACCCCGAAAAGCTATCCTAATACGTGCTTCTAGGAACCAAGAGCAGCCGCTCCACCTACGATTTCGCTCAATTCCTTGGTTATGGCTTCCTGGCGGGCCTTATTATAATTGATCTTAAGCTCTGACAATAGATCGTCAGCATTGGTAGTAGCTTTGTCCATAGCAGTCATTCTGGCGCCATGCTCCGAAGCGTGGGTGTCAAGCAGGAATTTTTGGAATTGAATCTCAAGAATGCTGGGAACAAGAGTTTCCAATAATTTGTCTTTCTCGGGTTCAAAAATATAATCCACCTTGCGTCCGCCTGCAGATTCAATTTTAGGGACAGGAAGAAATTGTATGGATTCTGCACTTTGTGTAGCTGCGTTTTTAAATTTACTATAGGCTACGGATATGCGATCCGTTTCTCCTTTGTTGAACTGATCCATGAGAAGTCTTGGCACTACGACAGTCTGATCAAAAGAAAGGTTTTCGAACAAAGCCACGTGATCTTTTATGACCATGCAATCTTTATAATTGCGTCGAAAAAAATCATACCCTTTTTTTCCAATGCAAAGAATCGTCAGCTTACCTGCTGCGCGCTGTGTGGAATAATTTTCCGCAATTTCTTTTACGGCAGCTTTTATAATATTCGTATTGAATGCGCCCGCGAGACCCCGATTGGACGTGATGACTACCATCGTAGCATGCTGGACCGGCCTGTCTTTTCCAAAGTTAATATTGACATCCCCGCCAACCGCTGTGAGGACATTGCGCAACATATGATTGAGCTTATCTGCATAAGGCCTCATGCGTACGATCGCTTCCTGAGCCTTTCTCAACTTGGCAGCAGAAACCATTTTCATGGCCTTTGTGATTTGTTGAGTCGATGCCACCGACTTCATTCGTTCCCGTACCTCTTTCAGTTTGCCACTCATTCGATTTTGCTTTTAATATTCAGTGTCTTGATGGGGTGATCAGGCTTTGAATTGTCCGGTCAGTTCAGCAGAAAGCGATTTCAATGTGGTGATATCATCATCCAGCAGTTTGCCATCGCGAAGATTATCTAATACACCTGGAAATCTGGTTGAAAGATTGGTCAAAAATAAATCTTCAAACTCACCAATTTTATTGACTGGGACATTCCGGAGCAAACCACTTGTGCCCAGGTAAATGATCGCAATTTGTTTTTCTACCGGTACCGGGCTGTATTGTGGTTGTTTGAGGATTTCAACATTTCGTTTTCCTTTCTCAAGCACAGCTGTTGTAGCTGCATCGAGATCGGATCCAAATTTTGAGAAAGCTTCGAGGTCACGATATTGAGCCTGGTCAAGCTTTAATGTGCCCGCTACTTTTTTCATGGATTTGATCTGCGCATTGCCACCCACACGTGATACCGAAATACCTACGTTAATCGCGGGACGAATACCGGAATTGAACAAACCTGATTCAAGGAATATCTGACCGTCGGTAATTGAGATCACATTCGTAGGTATGTATGCCGAAACGTCCCCCGCCTGTGTTTCAATGATAGGAAGTGCTGTTAATGAACCTCCTCCTTTAATCATAGGTTGGCCGTTTGCATCTTTACCATTCTTCAGGCTTTCAGGAAGGTCATTCATCTGGCGGGCGATATCATCGTTGTTGATGATTTTCGCAGCTCTTTCAAGCAGTCTTGAGTGCAGATAAAATACATCACCAGGATAAGCTTCACGTCCTGGTGGGCGACGAAGTAAAAGAGATACTTCACGATAAGCTACTGCCTGCTTTGACAAGTCATCATAGATGATCAATGCAGGTCGACCTGTATCCCGGAAAAATTCGCCAATCGAAGCTCCGGCGAATGGAGCATAGAATTGAAGAGGTGCAGGATCTGATGCTGATGCAGAAACGATCACTGTATAGTCCATAGCTCCTGCTTCCTGCAATGTCTTTGCAACTGAAGCAACAGTGGATGCTTTCTGACCTGATGCTACATAGATGCAGTATACAGGCTGACCTTTCTGGAAAAATTCTTTCTGATTGATGATCGTATCAA
>JBDSPM010000296.1:0-4811 GCA_039930325.1 Saprospiraceae bacterium | reverse complement strand
AAATTTCTGATTTTTGATCGGTGGGGTAGTTTGGTATACCAAGCTGAAGACTTCCTGGTAAGTGATGTCAGCAAAGCCTGGAAAGGTACCTTTAGGAATGAAAAATTAAATCCGGGTGTGTATGTTTGGCTTGTGCAGGTAGAATTCACAGATGGCAAGATCCTGAATTTTAAAGGAGATGTGACATTAATTCGTTAAAGGTGATATGTATCAACCCCGGCATTATGGCAAGATTACTATTTGGAATCATTCGTCTTCGCGAAAAAGGAACCGTTGCGGAGAAAATCAATGAGCTTTATTTGTAAGTAAGAAATTAATTGGTTACAATGTGAGCTTTCGTTTCGGCTATCCTCAACGACCGCTTGTGATTTTCAAATAATGTTTCGGCTACCTCAACATTTGAGGAGATTAATCTTCTATTTTAGAATAATTTCTTTTTCAACTAATTTTAATGATGGTAGTTTTAAATGATCCGAATCCTCTATTTTGAAATCTTCCTCATTGATTGAGCGCAGCCGAAATCAACAAGTAAAATTCTTAGGCGGTCGTTGTGGTTCGACTTGCTTTATCAAAACCTAATTCTACAGCTCACCAACCGCGAAAGCCGAAACGAACGACCAAACTCCACTCTTCACTCTTCACTCCTCACTTTTTTTACCACGAATTAACTCAAATTATTTTTTTGCATTTTCTCGAATGGCTAATTGTCCTTTCACTAGTTAAGGTTTTTAATGATCGGAAGATTTTGTTTCGTACCTACGGCACGAGTGATGATTTTCGATGTCTTATGTTACCGACCTCAGGCCCCGCTGGGGCTATATTGTTTTTACTCCATGCTCCATGCTCTCCCGCTTCATCTACTTCGTGATGGCGGGATCTGCGCTGCGCTCGACCTGCCCTTTGCCCTATGCTCTATGCCTGAGGCCTTTTATGTTTCCATCTTCTGTGTGACCAAAGCCAAGATTCCGGATGAGCTATGATATCCTGTTCAAGAAGACGGGTCACTTTTTCTGTGATTTCTCCATAGGATGTATTCATCGGATCGTCTATTACGTTTACGAACTCTACCTGATAATAACCTCTTTTGATTTTTAGTAGCCGCGAATATAGTACAGGTTGATTAAAGGTTTTTGCGTAGAGTTCTGCGCCGAATAAAACAGCAGTATCCTGATTTAAAAAATTCATCCAGTAGGATTTTGCTGGTACGGGAGGGGATTGATCAATGGCAAATACGGTAGCGAAAAGCTCTCCTGATAACGTGTTAAAAAATGTCTTAACTTCATTGACCGACAGCATTCTCGTTCCTGCTTTGCTTCTCGCCCGGATCATTTTCTGATCTAAAAATTTATTTCGAAGAGGTTTATAGATAACAACAGCTCTTTGCTTGAAGAGAGTATTAGATACTGTCAGCATCAGCTCCCAGCTGTTGCAATGGCCTACAGCAATGATCACACTTTTACCCTGGTTTGCATAGTGGTTGACTACTTCCGGATTGACGCAATGAATATGTTTTTCCAATTGCCTTGTGGGAATGGTAAAGAGCTTCTGACTTTCGAGAATCACATCACAGAGATGCTTATAGAAACGTTTTGCGATTTCAGCACATTCTCCATCGCTTTTTTCGGGAAAGGAATTCCTTATATTGGTCATCACGACTGCCCTTCGATAGCCAATGACATGATAAAGGATGACATATAGGACCCTTGAAATAAAATGGAGAATTGAAAATGGAAGCAGTGATATTGGAATCAATACCAGGTAATAAAGCAGCGCGCTACCTATCAATTGAAATGCCTTTGCCATCAATGTGTAATAGCTTTCAGGAAAGCGTAAGATGCTTTTTCTTTTCCATCGCTGAATACGCTGAGCTCATCAAAGCCATCGAAGTCATTCCATTTGATCACGCGTTCGTTGTTCATAAAAGGTTCAGCATAGTGGATAGCCAGCGCTTCAAGGATGGCATGACTGTTGTAATCCACACTATACATGTGATTGACTGTAATCCAGTCTGCCTTTCCGCTCATAAAAACGACCTCAAGATTGCCATCTTTATAGATGTATTTTTCACAGGGACAGGGTGCATTGGAAGGCGTGATGGTCTCATGATAGGAAGGACTGCCAAGGTAAGCGTCTACATCCGCTTTTGATTTTTTGGCAATACGGTGTACATGGAGCAGAATATTTTTTTCTGCATTCATTTTTGCAGAGTCAACTGAACTGGTTTGATCAGCGGATGAGGATACTTCTCCGGAGCGATATTTCCCATTTGAGCACGCAGCAGACATGATCAGTAAGGCATTAGCCAGGCAGAATAATGTGATCCGGACAGTAGAATAAGGTGTAGGCAAGGATGATGATTTTTTTATAAATGGTATTACCGGCTTAAATGTACCGGTAAATTACATCTCCTGTTTGCCTAAAGTATCTTTAAATCCGGAAGAGCTGTCCATGTAGAAAAAATGGCATATTTTGCCTTTGCTTACCAATTATAAATCATAGCAATACCTTATGCAACATAGAGAAGAGCCCATGCCTTCGTTGTCCGAAGTAAATGCTTCAGTGGACGTAATGAAAGCAACCTCCAATCGACGGAAGCTTTTTTCTTTTCTCGGGCCGGCATACCTCATCAGCGTAGGATACATGGACCCGGGCAATTGGGCCACGGATCTTGCAGGTGGCAGCCAGTTCGGGTACAAGCTCCTTTGGGTATTGGTGATGTCCAATCTTATTGCCTTGCTCCTGCAAAGCCTAAGTGCCCGCTTAGGCATTGTTCGCCGGCGCGACCTCGCACAGGCATCCCGTGAGATGTACCCCGGATTTGTCAATACCTACCTTTATATCCTTGCGGAAATTGCCATTGCAGCTTGTGATCTTGCAGAAGTCCTCGGGATGGCCATAGGGTTACAATTGTTATTTCATCTGCCGTTGGTTTGGGGCGTAAGCATTACCGTGCTGGACACCTTCCTTGTGCTGCTGCTATTTAATTATGGAATGCGAAAGCTCGAGGTATTCATTCTTTCGCTGATCGCGATCATTGCCATGAGCTTTTTAGCCGAGATGTTTTTCGCAAAGCCGGATTTAGGAGAAATTTTTACAGGATTTATTCCGGGCATACCAAATAATGCAGCATTGTACATTGCCATTGGAATTATCGGTGCTACGGTGATGCCGCACAATCTTTACCTGCATTCTTCTTTAGTGCAAACGAGGAAATTTTTGCGAAGCCCATCGGAAATTAAAAAGGCAATTAAATACAATATTATTGATTCTGTCATAGCCCTGAACCTTGCATTTTTTGTGAATGCAGCTATTCTTATTCTTGCAGCAACCGTATTCTTTAAAAACGGATTATTTGGCGTTGCTGAAATTCAGGATGCGTATAAATTACTTCAACCGATGCTTGGCACGCGATGGGCGCCAATCCTTTTCGCAGTAGCACTCATTGCTGCAGGACAGAGTTCGACGATCACGGGTACGCTTGCAGGGCAGGTGATCATGGAAGGATATCTCAATCTGCGGATTGCGCCATGGGTCAGAAGATTGTTGACGCGATTGATCGCAATTGTTCCTGCATTAATTATAATCAATGTGATGGGAGAAGGTGCTACCGGCAGCTTGTTAGTATTGAGCCAGGTGATCCTCAGTTTACAATTAGGATTTGCCATCATACCACTTATTCATTTTGTGAGTGATAGGGAGAAGATGAAAGAATTTACGATCAAGCCCTACATAAAAATCCTTGCATGGATATCTGCCGCCATCATTGTCGTATTGAATGCCAAGCTGGTGATAGATACATTAGGTGAATGGTTGTCAGCACCCGGGGAGAACGCCTGGATTCTAAAAGTGACGATATTGCCTGTAGCGATATTCACGGCCATTATTTTATTGTACATCACATTCGTACCCCTCATCATACGAAAGAAAAAATACAGGGAGCCTTTGCCACATGGAACATTTAGTCAACTATCCAATGTAATTCCCGCAAGGTACAAGCGCATAGCGATCACCATCGATTTTACAAAGACAGATCACTCTACCATCAGCCATGCTATTTTGCAGGGCGGGAGAGAAGCTGAATACAGGTTGATCCACGTCGTGGAAACAGCCGGTGCACTGGCATTTGGCAAAGAAATCCGTGATTATGAATCCGAGTCAGACGAAAAGAACCTGATGATGTATTCGGAAAATCTAACGAACCTTGGATACAAGAATTCAATTGCCATTGGATATGGCCGTCCGAAAATAGGCATTGTAGAAAAAGTAAAAGAATTCAATGCAGACTTATTGGTGATGGGAGCGCACGGTCACAAAGTGTTTAAGGATATTTTGTTTGGCACTACGGTGGATGATGTCCGGCATGCGCTCGAAATCCCGGTCCTGATCGTACGATAAGTATGGACGTCATCCTGACATGGAAAGAATTGGCCCGCCATAAGAAGATGAGATGGGCCATTGCATTTTGCATCATGGGACTTCTGATTATGGTGTTTTATCTTCCTTCATATTATGGTGAAGTGATTGAACCGAAACCTGGAATTTACCTTGATGATTTTATATTGAATTTATTTACACCGGTCAATTGGTCAGTACTGATTTTTACATTAATTTATCTTTCACTTGCTGAAACCATCATTTCAGTTGCCCGGAATCCAACGCTTATTCTTCTCGGGCTTTCAACTTATTTTGCGGTTTCATTGCTGAGGATGGGTACGATGTATCTTTTGACACTTGAGACGCCCACGGATATGATATTGCTTGTAGACCCTGTCTCTGCAAATTTCTATCCGGATAGCACTTTTGCCAAGGAT
>JBDSPM010000295.1:0-4196 GCA_039930325.1 Saprospiraceae bacterium | reverse complement strand
AACTCCGGTTGATCAGAGAAGGAGAACAAGGTGGTTATATCTTAAAACCAATTCCCGGAGCAGAAAAGCAGCCCGATCAGATGCCTGCTAATGAACATCTGACGATGCAAATCGCCAGGCAGGTATTTGACATCGAGACTGCAGAAAATGCATTGATCTTTTTTAAAAATGACGAACCTGCCTACATCACTAAACGATTTGACAGCAAAGAAGATGGCAGCAAATGGGCTTGTGAAGATTTTGCATCATTGGCAGGCAGAACTCCACAAACACACGGGAAAGATTTCAAGTATCTTGGCAATTACCTGGAATTATTTGAGGTCATGAAAAAGTTTCTGCCCATATATCAGGTTGAAGCGCCAAAATTATTCGCCCTTATCCTATTTAATTACCTCTTCTCAAACGGCGATGCGCATTTTAAAAACTTCTCCTTGTTGGAAACACCACTCGGTGATTACAAATTAAGTCCGGCATATGACTTGCTCAATAGTCACCTACATGTAAACGATAGTGACTTTGCTCTGGATGATGGCCTCTTGCCTAAAAACCTGGCTCATGGCAAAATCTTGCAGCAGTTTCGTATACTTGGGGAAAATGCGGAAATCCAACATAAAATTGTTGACTCAATCATTGAAAATTTATTGTCAAAAGAAGAAAGGGTAAAAGAAATAACCGAGGCTTCTTTTCTAAAGAAATCAGCTAAGCTTAATTATTTGCAAGCATATCAAACAAGATTAAATAAACTGACTCGTTCATGAGTTACGAATTCACAGCATTGGTTGCCGGAGAAAACTTAGACAGATAAGGATGTATCGGAGAGGACGATTAATGTATATCAGCATATTTATTCGAATTACCCGGGGGAGTGCGCGATGCGTACAGTATGGGTATGAGATAACCATCAAATTTTAATTTTTAAACATGAGCCTTCCATTACAAATCATTC
Organism: Saprospiraceae bacterium; assembly: GCA_039930325.1. GTDB lineage: Bacteria > Bacteroidota > Bacteroidia > Chitinophagales > Saprospiraceae > Opimibacter. The sequence goes on along the minus strand of JBDSPM010000295.1, from coordinate 3,250 downwards.
CTACGCTTTTCGTGGAAGACTATAAACGTTCTTTTGATCCCACGATCCAACCGTATTTTGAAAAGCTTAGCGAAAGTGAACTTAGTACCATAGTATTTAACCTGTTGGTTTCTTATTCTGCTTTATTTTCCACGAAGATGACAGGAGAGAATGACGGATTTGATCCTTCTGAAGATTTAATGGAGGCCTACCTTTTTGCACATACTACGACACTCTCAGCGCAGTCCATCATTGATGCACACGTCCTATTAACAAAACATATCCTGCCTGAAACACAACAGGGCCAATTCAGGACCACGACCGTGAGTGCCCTCGCAGAAAGCAGCAATGTTGAATACGCTGCAGCAGCGCCCCACTTACTTTTTTCTGAAATGCTGAAGTACTATGTGGACCTGGATCAATTGATGAACACTGATCTCAGTTTCGAAAAAGTCTTTTATTTCGCTTCCATGCTTCATCTTGTGATTGTCACTATTCATCCATTTCAGGATGGTAACGGAAGGATGGGGCGTCTGATCGAAAAATGGTTTTTGGCGGAAAAACTGGGACCTATGGCTTGGTCCATCGAATCGGAAAAGTATTATTGCGAACAACAAGAGAAGTATTACGAAAATATAAGAAGCCTGGGTTTAGTCTATGGCGCCCTGAATTTTAGAGAAGCACTACCTTTTTTACAAATGCTCACGCTTTCGGTTGTGGCAATTACGTGATAATGTGAGAGGATAATCAAAATATTGCAACTTTAAGGTCTGTAAATTATAAAGAATACGATGAATAAAACCCGCCTCGAAGCATTCGGTGATGGCATACTGGCTATTGTGATTACCATCATGGTACTTGTGTTCAAGGTGACGCATGGAAATAACTTCTAAAATGGACATATAGACTAAAGTGTTTACAGTGGTTAATCTTAATAAATTAAAATTATCTTCATTTCATGGAAGACCAACTCGACACCAATCAGGAAGTTCTTGAAAAAAAGGGTATACTATCCACTTCCAAATTTTTATTTCTCAGTATTATCACATTTGGGCTCTATCCTATTTGGTGGATTTATAAATCGTGGTGCACCTTCAGAGACAGGGAAGATTTCAAAATCAATCCGGCCTTGAGAACTATCTTTTCCATCTTTTATCTCTATGGACTTTTTGTACGAATCCGGCGATTAGCAAATAAATATGTATACGATAAAACCTTTTCCCCGATACTCCTCTTTGGCATGATCATCATATTGGAAGGTCTAAGTTATTTACCGTCACCTTTTTTTCTTATTTCTCTGCTCAGTATTTTCTGTTTTACGCCTCCATTTGAGGCATTGAATTATTCAATCATCTCCTGTCAGGATTATGAAGTCGTGGAACAACAAGGTTATACAACAGAACAAGTGATAGCTATAGTTTTAGGAAGTATTTTGTGGTTCCTGATAATTACAGGATTATTTTTGGTAGAAGGATAATAATTATGAACAAAACTCACCTCGAAGCCTTCAGCGACGGCATACCCGCTATTGTGATCACCATCATGGTACTGGAGTTCAAAGTGCCACATGTAAATGAATTAAGTGAATGCAAATAGAAAATTTTTCCTTTCCAATAAGTTTAAGCTCAGATACTTGAATTGCCTCTTCTCTGGAATATGTGATCATGTGGATTTGTTATTGAAAAGCTGATAAAGATGAGTGACTACATGGTTCAGACTTAACAGCTAAACCCTTATCTTTAACTTCTGTGAGCAAAGCAATCGATAAAATGGATATGATGACCCTTGTGAAATCAGAGATTGGAGATATCTATCCGGGAGCCGAAGTCATTTTATTTGGATCGCGGGCCAGGGGAGATTTCCGTGATGATTCAGACTGGGACTTTTTAATTCTGGTGGACAGTCGAGTTGATCTCCAATCAAAAGAGATGACTCTGGAAAGAATTTATGATCTGGAACTAAGAACCGATTCGGTGATCAGCATATTTATTCATACCAGAAAAGACTGGGAGGACAGGGCTATTACTCCTATATATCAGGAAATCACGAAAGAAGGCATCAGAGCTTGAGTTACTCAAAAGAAGAATTGATCCGATATAGAATTGACAGAGCCTGTGAATCACTCGAGGATTCTCAAATCCTTGTCAAGGAAGAAAGATGGAATGCAGCAGCCAACCGGATGTATTACGCTTGTTTCTATATCGTTTCTGCTTACCTGGTTTTAAAGGGATTAAATTCTGCCACACATTCAGGTTTGAAATCAGCTTTCAACAAAGAATTAATCCTTACAGGCAAAATTGATAAAACCGAAGGAGTATTGTTTAATAAGTTATTTTCAATTCGACAGCAAGTGGATTATGAAGATTTTACAGAAGCACTTCCAGAAGAGATCAAACCTCTCATCCCTAAAATCAAAAGTTTAATTAGCGATATTGAGGCATTGATACGGAATGAAATTCAATGAATAAAACCCGCCTTGAAGCTTTCAGCGACGGGGTACTCGCTATCGTCATCACCATCATGGTGTTGGAGTTTAAAGTGCCGCATGGAAATGAATGGAGTGATCTGACACCACTCATACCAACTTTCCTAAGTTATGTGCTGAGCTTTATCTACATCGGTATCTATTGGAACAATCATCACCACATGATGCATACGGTCAAATACGTGACAGGCGATGTGCTTTGGGCAAATCTGCATTTGCTTTTCTGGTTGTCAATAGTTCCGTTTGTAACCGGGTGGATGGGAGAAAATCATTTTGCAACTGTTCCTTTAGCATTGTATGGGATTATATTGCTTATGGCGGCACTGGCTTATTTTATTTTGCAAACAAGGATCATTAAAAACCATGGAGACGACTCAATCCTGGCAAAAGCCATTGGAAAAGATGTAAAAGGAAAAATGTCCCCTGTTCTATACATTTTAGGTATTGCTTCATGCTGGATCAATCCATGGATCGCGGGAGGATTCTATGTACTCGTTGCTCTTATCTGGCTGGTACCGGATAAGCGGATTGAAATTATTTTGAAGCATGAGGTGAAATGAAAGGTTTAAATGTTGAAAGGTGTAAGGGTTTAAATGTTTAATTCAGTAAGAGGTTGCCCAGAAAAGGGTTAATGTGTAATGTTTAATGGTTAATGGTTAAGTAACATCAGGATTCACCCTTCGATATGATCAAAACCGGGTTGAAGCTATAATGAATCCATTCTTCTTCTTAATTTGGAATATGAAAAAATTAATCCTACTCTGTATTATCTGCATCCTTGGGGTG
>JBDSPM010000294.1:0-2887 GCA_039930325.1 Saprospiraceae bacterium | reverse complement strand
ATATTTGCCGGGGATATATTTTCTTAAAGTTGAACTTGCAGAAAATTCATTTTCAAGAATGATCCTCATTCAATAATCTTAAAATGTGATTGCGGTCAACGCATAAAAATACGACGGAGGGTGAGCGTAGGGTATTGTGGCACAAATGCCGGGTTGCTGGAGTTTAGATTTTGTGCCACAATTGCAGCACCGAGGAACATGTTTCTTATTGCACTCTGGTAAAAACCAACTTGACAAATCCATCAGGGAAAACGCCGCCCCCGGGATAGGTCTGTACCTGCTCCTGATAAGGTAAACTAGCATCGAATGTAAATTCAGCAGGTGCAGTGGAAACCATTCCTCCTCCAATAAGTATTGAGGATCCTCCGCTACAAATTTTATTATACGATGCCTGCGTACCCATCGGAGCCTCCTGGCTCGAAACACCTACATAAATGCTGTGTGTGAATGAACCGTAGTAACCTCTTAAAGTCACTCCATGAGGAGTATTAAACCAGCCATCACCTGCACTGATTAGTGTAGTGGTGCAACCCCCATCGGAAAGGCTTTCAGGTATGACGGCAGCACTATAATTTTGAATATCATATACGGTTACAGAATCACCTTGCTGCAAGATTTTTAGCGTCATATGATCGGTTTCGGTAAATGCCCTATTTCCTACCACATGAAAAGATAAGCTTGATGTAAACTCCGCATAAAAATAGGCTTCGTCGGCATAGACATTGATTTTAGCAAACAGTTTTGGATTAGTATACGTAATCCCGTTATGAACAAAGCTGATGTTATTGAACGTAACTGAAACATCTGCCGGATTCTGGGATGGAACAGATGAAGGTGCAGTATAGCTTGCTTTATCATCACCTTGTTTTACAACAGTGCCGGAAGATGCCTGCCACGAAGTGCTAATTGATTCGTCTTCATTCAGATTATTAAGTTCGATCCCCTGCGCATCAGTGATCGTACTTAGTTCACCTACAAGCGTCACTTTCAAACTCACACTTTCATTAATATATACAGATGCCTTTTTAGGTTGTATTGATAATCTTTCAAAAATGGTCCAGTCGGAGAAATGCTTTGCCTGAACACTTATATTGTTACCGCCTATATCCAATGAAATTATTTTAGGTGCAAACCATGTATGATCCTGATCCTGGTAGGCAATGCCCAAATAATTTTCATTAGCTACCAAACTATCCGCATAATGGAAACTGATTGAAACCGGTATCGTGAAAGTTATCCCTTCAGGCTGCAGACGATACGTATTACCGGCCCCTCCCGGACAATAATTGCTCACAGGTTCGATACTGAAAAGAGTGGCTGAACTCACAGCGCCTGCCGGAACTATCAATTGTACTATTCCATCAGCTGAGGTAAGAGTTCCCCCACTCGCATCTATAGAGGAACTAGTTGTTGAGCCAATTGGTGAGCCGACAAGTGTTACGAGTGGATCCATATTTACCGGCGTGATCGGATCATCTTTGGAGCAGCCGATATAAAGTGTCATGCATATTGACACGGCCATACATAGGATAAAAGTATTTTTCATAAGGATACAAGATCAGATATGCTGAACAATAGGCTCCAAAGTAGATTAGTTTGTGGATGGTGGCAATAGAACGAAAGTTATACTCTAACCCATTTCAGGCAACAATTTCATCTGTATACAGGAGCATGTGATGCTCATGATGTCCCAAAAACCAAAAACCTGTCTATTGTCCAACAACCAAAAAATTTTAACCATTAGCTTTCTCACCAGCGTAATATCTCCGGCAAATGTCTTTATCATTCCATCTTTCAATTCAAAAACTTGAATTGAAGGGTGAATAGAAAAAATGTATTCGGTATATTCACCAAATGCCCCTCTCAATCATTAACGAAAAACTAAACTCCCTCCTCACCTCTTCTTCTCCCGGCAATAATCTTGTAGAAATAAACTTTCACGACTTCCAAATTCCAAGTTTCGATATCCTCACAGAAAAGGGCCGCAACCGCTTTTCCATTGAAAAGGGAAAACTTTTAAGCGCATTCCCGGATCCGGAAGTCATGAACATCATCAATGAATTTTACTCCTTCAGCAAGCACACCCTCATCCGGGAATGGAATCAAAACAGACCATCAGAAGGCTCATATGCCATCGAACAAATCAAATTTGATCTGGACATACCGACTACACAGACAATGGAATTGTCCTACACAGATGAATCTGATAATCAGCCTCCATATCAAATAAAATACCGGTTCAATGAAGAAAAACAAATAATAAAACTTGAGTTTGCCTTGTTTCCCCGAAGTCTCGGTACCAGGGATCAAATGAAAATAAGTTATCGTTCCATAATCTTTTTACTCAGTAACTTAGGACCAGTATCAGACAGGACTGTTCAGCTGATCATAAGAAAACTGCATTCCGATATTCTGATGGATGCTGTGTTTTTTGCCATCACCTCGGATAATTTGAAAATAGATCTGGTGTTGTTTAAAAAGTTTATCAAGGAGCACGAACCCATAATCATCATTTCAGAGGATCTTGATATAAATGAATTTCTGCCTGTTTACGACCGACCCTATACAACTAAAAGGAATGTGAGGATTAGGAAATGAATAAACTTAATTCTATCTCTTTTGATCTCCTGAAGTGTAGTGGTGTGTAATGCATCTATCCCAACTAGCAAAGCATTTTTTCACATGAGAGACTGAAATTCATTAATGAATAATTAAAATGAAAATTTCGCATTTTGCATCACAAACCCATTGACCTTTAAATTCTATCACGACTCATCAAATTACTTTATCACGATTCAGGATTCTGATTCAGACCTTTCGCATGAGCATAAATCTTACACCCCCCACCCACCTCAACCGGCCTCTAAAAGTCCGCAATTTGTGCCTT
>JBDSPM010000293.1:0-7892 GCA_039930325.1 Saprospiraceae bacterium | reverse complement strand
CAAAATTTTTGCTGAAGGAGCTATCATGGCTGCGAGGTGGCTGGTTGACCAAAAGCCGGGTGTGTATACAATGAAGGATATTATTGATTTGTGAATTGCCGATGGGATTAATATTTTTTGCACAGTGCTGCAAAGAGAATTTTCCGGTTATAAAAAAAGGTCAACTGCTCCCAGATGACCTTTTTGTTTTCTAATCAGAATACATTTAAAGAATCCTGTACAATTATTTTCCAGAAGCTGCAACTAATTTGATGTTCAGATCAAACACATCATAGATAGCTTTATCACCAAGGTTGTCAAAGAATTTGCCTGAACCATAGCGAATATTGTATAATGTCCTGTCTACTTTAATGTCTGCAGTCGCCGTGATTTGATTGGATACCGTTTCCACATTCGCATCAAAAGTCACCGGGTTTGTGATCCCCTTGATGGTGAGATCAGCCGTTATGGTGTATTGACCATTGCCTTTTGCTAGTGCTTTTGTGATATCAAGAGTGGCAGTAGGGTAGGTAGCTACACCGAAAAAATCATCTGATTTGAGATGGCCTTCAAGCTTGGACTTACCACCGCCTTCCTGATCGAGATCAGTGATAGTGGTCATGTCAATGGTTACGGTGCCGCCAGCAATCATGCCATCAACGACAGATAATGAGCCTTCTTTAATAGCTATGGTACCATTGTGTTCACCGGTTACTTTGTGGCCTACCCATGCTACAATGGATTGGTCAGTATTGAATTTATAAGTAACGCCATTTTCTGGATTACCAGCATGAACTGTGATAGAACCTGCAAATAATAAGAGGGAAAGAAATAATTTGGGCATAAGAAATTTAGTTGTGGTTAATAAATGAACTTACAACAACGGGATGCATACAACATTGTTTTGATTTTAAATTTTCCTTAACAACCAATATTGATGAGCAGGGGAAATCTGATGATGAGCCGGAATTTTGAATTTAACTATTGGCTAAAGCCAAAAACCTCATTCACACTCACCCCGGCTTAAAAGCCAGGGCAATTCAGACTTTGCCACCTGTTCTATCTAATGAAAGCTAGAGCATCTCATGAGTTCTTTGTATCCTCCTTAAAAAATTTCACACGGAGTACACAGGGTACACGGAGTTCCATTACCTGATTCTAATTCTCACATCTTACACCTCACATCTCGAGACACCTTGCAAGTTAGCTCCTTTACTCTCTTACTCTTTTACTCTCTTACTCTTTTACTCTCTTACTCTTTTACTCTTTTACTCTCTTACTCTCTTACTCTCTTACTCTCTCACTCTCTCACGCTCTTACGCTCTTACGCTCTTACGCTCTCACTATCTCACTATCTCACTCTCTCACTCTCTCACATTGAGTCCCCAGGGCAATCTGGCCTGAGGCTCACCGGATTGAACGCTTTCCCAGAATTGCAGGACTTGTGGCAATTGCGATTGCATTAAGGAAGAGATTGCGGAACTGCCTGATTTATTCCGATCAAAAACGCTTGAAATCATTTTTTGTAACGGATTTTGAAATACAGGATATTCTTTGATTCGATATTCTTTGATGCCTGCAAGAATAGCTGCAGACCCGATGGCATCTTCCAGCGTACCCAGCTTATCAACAAGTCCGTTGTTCACAGCACGTTCGCCTGACCATATCCTCCCTTGTGCAATGGCATGAACATCATCTCGAGTCATATGCCTTCCGTCAGCTACTTTATTCAAAAACATTTCATAATAAGCATCTGTACGTGATTGCATATATTTATTTTCACGTTCACTCCAGGGAAAGAAGACGGTGAAGTCCGCACTGTATGGCCCCGTCCTCACTGTATCAAAATGAATTCCAAGCTTGGTGTCTAATAATCTTGAGGGATTGGGAATAATCGAAAATACACCGATGCTTCCCGTCAACGTATTTGGTTGAGCAAAAATACTATCCGCAGGTGCTGAAAGATAATATCCTCCTGATGCAGCATAGTCACCCATGGAAATGACCAGTTTTTTGCCATCTGCTTTTAATCCCAGTAGTTGCCTGTATATATTCTCAGCACTGAGAACACTTCCGCCCGGACTATTTATCCGAAGCACCACTGCTTTGATGTCATCCTGTTTTCTGATTTCTTTCAAAAGCTTCACATAGCGGCCATCATCGATGACTCCATATTCATCATGGCCACTTACGATTTCACCCTCCGCATAAATAACTGCTATTTTATCTTTCGATTTTAAATTCGGAAGTTCTACCGGAGTCACAGAAGCATATTCATCAATTGACACGAAATGAATTTTATTCAAAGGATCTTTTCCCATCTTGCCATTCATCCATATCTCGCAATCATCTTTCGATCCGATTTCATCCACCAGCTTATGCGACAGTGCGTCCTCTGCACTTTTGATCTGGAATTCCCAGGCGATTGATTTTAAAGAATCCACATTCATATGACGCGCCTTTGCAATGTCCGTAAGAAACAAGGAATACGTATCCGTAAGATATTCACGCGTCTGGAGTTTGTTTTCAGGACTCATTTCTGTTCTGCGAAAGGGTTCTGTTGCGCTTTTAAAATTACCTGCGTAATAAATCTGCACATCCATATTGATCTTGTCAAGCAGCCCTTTGAAGAATGGGACGTAGCTGGCAAAGCCCCTGAAATCCACTGTGCCTACAGGATGCAAAGTGATATGATCGGCAGGGCTAGCCAGGTAATATCCTTCTTGCGTAAAGAAATCGCCATAGGCAGCGAGAAACTTTTCAGATTCAGTGAATTCTTCCAATGCATCCAGGATCACCTGAGAAGAGCTTGCCCCAAGTCCTCCTATTCCATTTTCAATAAAGATGCCGTTGATCTTATCGTCATGTGCCGCATGTCTTATCAAACGGGCAATATCGTGTAAGCCGGGCACGTCCTCCTCGTTGAAGGAAAAAGAGCGTGATGAGATATTATTTTTATGCTCAGGAATTTTGGAAGTAAAATCAAGTGTTAATACACTTCCGGCGGGAACAGAAATTTTAGTTCCACTTCCTGCAGCGCTGGCGATGATACCGGCTACTACGGCGAAGCCTATGAAAAATAGAACAATCCCTGCCAGGAACACACCGAGGCAGCTTGCCAAAGCCATTTTCAAAAATTGTCCCATATATCGAGTTTTCTGCATGTTGGTCTGGTCATGCTACCAAACCTCAAAGGTCGGAATTTTCAACCGCCTGTGAGCTACCACAGTGACTTGTTAAGCCCTGAAAAAGCCACTTTTATCTAAAAAGTTTCAAATAAATCTCTGCAGCAGATTTTTATACAACTAAAGGTACTGTAATGAACACGAAATTTAATTTTTTTAGTTGATCGATTAAGCAGGCTTTTTGACATCAAGAACAGGTAATTCTAAATTCATAGATTCCAAAGCTTGTAAGATTTTCTCAGAAATAAAATAATCCCTGTACCATTGTTGATCTACAGGTACAATAAACCATGGAACCACACTCCGATTGATCGCATCTTCGTAGCAAAACATATAGTCGGTCCATAGTTCCGCTTCCTTCCAGTCGGCGTCCTTGTGTTTCCATCGTTTCTTTGGATCATCAATTCGATCCTGCAGATTCTTTTTTTGCCGTTCGGGAGAAATATGCAACATGAATTTCAGTACGGTAGTGTTATTATCTTGTTGCAACAAAGTCTCCCATGCATTGATAGAATTTATCCTGTTTGTTACTGTTTCTTCTGAAATCCATTTATGCACACGCTGGATCAGTACGTCTTCGTAATGAGACCGGTTAAAGATCTGGACTATGCCTTTTGCAGGTGCTACTTTATGTACGCGCCATAAAAAGTCGTGTGCAAATTCCTCTTCTGTAGGTTTTTTGAAAGCATAAACATCTGTGCCGGTAGTATCTGTGCCGGCAAATACGCTTCGGGTAATGCCATCTTTTCCACTTGCATCCATGCCCTGAAGCACCACAAGCAAACAGTGCTTTTTTTCAGCATACATGATGTTTTGCAATTCACCAATTCGCCTGATCATTCGTTTGGTTTTCCGTTTGGCTTCTTCCTTTGTGATGCTTTCGGGAGCTTTGGTTGAGATTTCTGAAAGGGTAATCATACAGACATTTTACTTCGTTTGACAAGAAATGATTGGAGCACGGAGCCAAAGCCACTTTTCTGGTCAGCCGTGATAAAATCAATGTGATATTGAAGACACTTGAGCTTCAGGCGTTCGTAGAATCCGGTCATTTGCTCAGTGTACAATCGCTTTACTTCATGAGGCCTAAGTTTGATTTTTTCATCAGTCTCAAGATCGATGAACATATAAGGTTTGTTGTCGAATGCAAAATCAATTTCCTTATCATGATCCAGTACATGAAACAGCACCACTTCATGCTTATTATGTCGAAGGTGTTGAAGTGCGCCAAAGATTTCGTCTTCCGTTCCACTCTCCAGCATATCGCTGAATATGATCACCATGGACCGCTTATGAATACTATCTGCAATCTGATGTAGTGATTGGGCTGCGTTTGTTGTCCTGTTCATTTCGGGTTGATTGACCAGCTGCTCCAGGTAAGTCAACATCAACCGGTAATGTGTGACACTACTTTTACAGTGGGTATGGATCCTTAACGTCTGATCAAAAATGCTGAGGCCGAAAGCATCTCTTTGTTTTCTGAGCAGGTTCATCAGGGATGCAGCAGCCAGCACACTGAACCGCATTTTATTCCATCCAGGTTGATCAGCGGTCAGAAAAGGGTATTGCATCGAAGATGAAGCATCAATGACGATTTGGCAGCGCAGATTGGTTTCTTCCTCAAACTTTTTAGAATATAGCCGGTCAGTGCGTGCATAGATCTTCCAATCGATATTCCTGGTTGACTCACCGGGGTTATATAGCCTATGCTCTGCAAATTCTACAGAAAAACCATGAAATGGACTTTTATGGAGCCCGATGATAAAGCCTTCTACCACCTGGCTGGCGAGGAGCTCGAGATTATCAAATTTTCTTAGTTCAAACTGATCAAAGTAGCTCATTAAGGTCCAAATTACGGAATTCTAGTAAGTGCTTTTTTAATAAACCAGAACGAAAAACTTTAATCTTCAGATATATGTGAACAGGAAAGGGGGCAACTAAACCCGCTAATCGTCAGTTGCAAGAAGGAGACTGTTTAAACTTTCTAAACACACTTGAATTAGAATAAGATTTCTGAATTAGGAAGCATCCGGCTATACATAGATATAAAAAGCCTCCAGAATCTCCAGAGGCCTAAAAATGTTCTTCCAGTGGTTTATTGTGCAAGGATAGCATCCAGCTTATCGCTGAGAACTTTTTTGCTGGTAGCACCTACCTGCTTATCCACTACTTCGCCGTTTTTCAGGTAGAGAATAGTGGGTATGTTTCGCACACTGTATTTGTATGAAATCTCCGGGTTGTTGTCCACGTTGACTTTGGCGATGAGGGCTTTGCCATCATATTCTTTAGCCATTTCCTCGATGTGAGGTCCGATCATGCGACATGGGCCACACCATTCCGCCCAAAAATCGACGACTGTGACACCTTGTGTATCCATCACTTTTTCCTGGAAGTTGCTATCTGTGAGTTCGAATGCCATTAGGTTATATTGATTGATTGTTTAAGTTATAATTGAATGCCAGTAAAACATACAATGTGGAAGCAAAGTTGCAAATTTATCTTTAGGTCCACAACGATGAAGAACCCCTCTCAAAAAAACAGTAAAATTTTAACAAAAATTAACTTTTCAGGCCAAAGAATTCATAAGCGTTCAATGCTATGGATCGGCCTGGCTATATTAGTTATTGCCCTTTCAGATTTACTTCCGTCTTCCTGGTTTGACAGGTGGTATTATCATGGAATATTTGGCTGGATCAGGCTACTATACGATACCCTTTTGGGGTGGTCGCCTGTGCCCATGCTTTATATCGCTATACCAATTATTTTCCTACGGATATTTCTTTGGATCAGGGAAAGGAAGAAGGGATTTTTATATCTGTTCACGAAGGCATTAGGGGGCTTAGCGTGCCTGATCTTCCTCTTTTATTTTGTTTGGGGATTTAATTATAATCAGGTACCGCTCCAATCCAGGTTAGGTTATAATTTGAAAGAGGTAACTAAACACGAAATTGAATTAGAATTCCAAAGAGCGACAATAGAACTCACGAATGCAGCTGAATCCTTACCGACTGGAATGACATCTGACGAAGCCATAGCAGGACTTTCCATTTCAGATCATGATCTTCGGGCCGATGTTGAAAAGGCATTGCGTGAACTGAATATTCCTTCCAGGGGACATGTGCGTGTAAGGCAAATTTGGCCTCCCGGTCTGTTATTGCGATGGAGCACTGCAGGAATTTACATTCCACAGGTTTTCGAAGGGCACATAGATAAAGGATTATTATCCGTTCAAAAACCTTTCACCATGGCGCACGAGATGGCACATGGATATGGCGTGACGGACGAAGGTGCCTGCAATTTCGTAGCCTGGCTTGCTTGTCGTGCGTCGGAAAACAACTGGGTGCGTTTTGGCGGAGATTTTACCTATTGGCGGTATGCGGCTGCTGAGATGCCGGACAGTACTGTCATGGATGCATTGCATACCGTATCTCCTGTTGTATTTAGATCAATAGAGCTGATCAGTGAGAACGATAAAAAATATCCCGATATCCTGCCAAAAATCAGGGATGCGATTTATTCAAATTATCTGAAACATCATGGTGTGGAGGGTGGAATGCGTAGCTATAATTATGTTGTATTGATGGTGGAACAATATTTGAAAAAAAATTAGAAATCCCCGAGCTATAGGATCTTGGAGATGCCCATAGCGGTTTAAGAAATAGGGATGGCATCGTTTTTAATTATTTCCATCATTGATTTATTTAAATTATGGATGGATAATTCGAAATTCCATTTTTTGGTTTCCCTTTCCTCGACTACATTTGAAATCGATCTGATACTCAGAAATGGAATTTTCTTCAATAAGCTGATATAGAAAAAAGCAGCACCTTCCATATTTTCGATCTGACCGTTTATGCTTTCGTGCAATTGTTCGATGTGTGGTGGAAATCCGTGCGAATGAATCGAAGTCATACCGGTTGCAGTAGGAAGCGAAATTTTATCATTGATGTAAGGGCATATAAGCTTTCCATCAGTAAATGGAAAATGATTCCGGTCTTGCCATTCTAATTCGAACGGATCCATGATTCGTCCATTGCGGTCCTCTGCTCCGAATTCAACCAACACTTCACTTTGGATTTGGAAAACATCACCTATCTGAAGTGAGGGATCAAAAGCACCTCCAATCCCCATCTGGATCCATGCATCGGGATAATGCTGACTTACATAATCCATCAGGGCGTAGCTCGTATACATTATTCCAATACCACTATAAATGATATCGTAAGTCGTGCCATGAAGCTTGTAAGATTGAAAGGTTTGTTCCTCTCCTTCTGCTTTTAGCAGTTCTAATAGAGGTTGAATCTCTTTTGAAGTTGCACAAACAATGGCAATTCGTCTGCTCACTTATACTTGTATTGTGACAAGCCAGCGCTAATGCTGCTTCCCAATCTTGAATGATAACGCCATCCACCACTGAGTGCCATGTTTTGAAGGAGGTTCCATGACAGTCCTGCGTTGATGATTGAAGGTTCAGTTCCTACACCCCATCTGACAGCAAGTCGCGGATGAATTCTATAATTAATCCCTGCTTTAATGCGTGCGATTTCCCGCCAGTCTTTTTCAACTTCGATGGAGACACCTACTTTTTCTGAAGGTGAATAGAGGATTCCGAATCTCGCCATTGACGGCAAATCAAGCGTACTGATATCACCAAGAGGATTGTAGATCCAGGCAGACATCGATAACTCTTTCATTAAAGGTGCATAAATGGAAATTGAAAATGAAGTTGTG